>JBDRWD010000036.1 GCA_039802205.1 candidate division WOR-3 bacterium | reverse complement strand
GGATAAATTTTTTTAAATTTCAAAGGATTTCGCACCCTGAATGGTGCGGCTACTCTAATCATTCACGCCCATAAAAATAATTTGACAAAAGTGGGGAGGACTTAGTCACAATCACTGCGCTATTTTTTATTCTTTGATTAAATTACACCCCGGCAACTAATAAGCGAATTCTAAGTGCCCTTAATAAAAACTTTGTTTTTTAACTCTCAACAAAATTGATATCTTCTAAATCAACATCCCCACCCATGACACTCTGAAACCCTGCAATCCCCTGAATCCTCTGAAGGTAACGATAAATCCCATGGGCAAGGCTTTAGCCTTGCTTAAATAAAAAAGCCAACCTGAGGTCGTGGTCCGGTAACCAATAAAATGGTAGGCGCAGGCTTTAGCCTGCGAGAAATGACTTCAAATCACAGGGTATCTCGCACCCTGAATGGTGCGGCTACTCTAATCATTCACGCCCATAAAAATAATTTGAGAAAAAGTGAAGAGGACTCAATGCAATTCCCTATTGACAATTTTCTAAATCTCGATATTATATAATATCATGAAATTGGGAGAAATACTGGTCAAGCATGGTTTCATAACCGAAGATATGTTGGCCCGAGCCCTGGAAGAGCAGAAAAAGGATGGAGCCCGTCTTGGCTCAACCCTTATTAAATTAGGCTATTTAAAAGAAGAAGACTTGCTTCGGGCATTATCAATCCATTTTGGAGTAAAATCGATTGATTTAAAATCAACCCAACTTGACTCCAATATTTTAAAATTGATCCCCAGCGAGATCGCCGCCAAGTATCTGGTGGTTCCGGTAAAACGTTTGGGTCGGACCCTAAGCCTGGCGATGGTTAATCCCGGAGATATGAACGCAATTGAAGATATCAAATTTGCCACCGGGTATGATATCGAACCCTTAGTCGCATCCGAAGAGGCAATTTTAAAGATTATCAACGAACACTATCATGTGGAAAAGATGCTCGCCGATGTGATGTACGAATTAGAGACCGCAGATGCAATGGAGAGTTCGGTGAAAGTCATGGAGGAAGTGGTAGAACAAAAAACCAAGGAAGAAGAGGACCTTTCCAATGTTGCCGATGACTCTGATAGTGGCCCGGCACTGAAACTGGTGAGTAAGATTATCAGTGACGCGGTGGAGATGAATGTTTCGGATATCCATATTGAGCCCTACGAGAATGATATGCGGGTGCGTTATAGGATTGATGGTATTCTACATGAGGTCTTAAAACCGCCGAAAAAGATGAATCGCGCGATCGCCACGGTGATAAAAGTCATGGCAAAATTGAAGGTCGAAGAAAAGCGTCTGCCCCAGGATGGACGTATTAAAGCGCGGGTCCATAATAAAATAATTGATATCCGTGTTTCCACGGTTCCCACCCTATTTGGGGAGAAGATTGCCTTGAGATTATTAGACCGTTCAGCAATCCAGTTGAATCTGGACCTTCTGGGCTTTGAAGAGAGTACCTTAAAGTCCTTCCGCCGGGCAATCCGGACCCCATATGGCATTGTGCTGGTTACCGGACCAACCGGTTCTGGTAAGACGACGACCCTTTATTCAGCATTAACCGAATTGAACGATCCGGGTGTCAATATCATCACTGCTGAAGATCCGGTTGAATATTCCTTGATGGGGATAAATCAGCTCCAGGTTAATGAGAAGATTGGTTTGACCTTTGCTTCTGCCCTCCGGGCTTATCTCCGCCAGGACCCGAATATCATCATGGTGGGTGAAATCCGGGACCTGGAGACAGCCGAGATTGCGATCCGCGCCTCTCTAACCGGACATTTGGTTTTATCAACCGTCCATACCAACTCTGCGGCTGCCACAATCACCCGTTTGGTGAATATGAACATCGAACCCTTCTTGATCGCCTCCACGCTCCTTTCGGTTCTTTCCCAGCGGTTATTGCGAAAGGTCTGTATGAAATGCCGCACTGAAGTAAAATACCCTCCTGAGGTCTTGCTCGATGCCGGTATCGACCCTAAGAAGATTGATTTCCCATTATATCGGGGCGAGGGTTGCAAGGAATGCCGGGGTACCGGTTACAAGGGTCGGATTGGTATATTTGAGAATATGCTGGTGACTCCCCGCATCCGTGAGTTGATCCTCAAACGTGCCACTGCCGAAGAGATTGAGAAAGTCGCCGTGGAAGAGGGCATGCTCACCCTCCGTGGTTCAGCCTTGGAAAAACTCCGCCAAGGGCTGACCACCGTAGAAGAAGTGATCAGAGAAACAAGGATTGAATAATGGAAGAGCGTTTGGGTGCTTATCTGGTAAAAAATAATTTAATCACCGAGGAGCAATTGCGCCAGGCGATGCAGGAAAAGAAGGAGACCGGGCAGCGCCTGGTGAGTGTCCTGGTGCGGCTTGGTTTTATTCCTGAAAACAAATTGCTCGCCCAGTTGAGCAATCTTTATCACATGGAAGTCACCGACCTTGACTATATCATTCCACCGGAATCGGTCTTGAAGCTGATTCCCGCTGAAAAGGCTTACCATTATGAGGTCATACCCATTGACCGGAAGGGCCGAACCCTCACCGTTGCCATGGTCGATCCCACGGATATCAGCGCGATAGAGGATTTAAGATTCATCACGGGCATGGAGATAAACCCGGTTCTTGCTTCCGAGACAAGCATTCGGGAGGCATTGAGTCGGTATTATAAAATGGATACAAGCCTGGCAGAGGTAAAAGCCGAGACCGGTCCTAAAGAACTGGGTATTGAAGATTTAGAAATCTTAGAAGCCGGTGAGGAAGAAGAAGTTACCGAGGAAAAACTCCGGGCAGATGCCGAAGGCGGACCGGTAGTGAGGTTGGTTAATTTCTATATCGCGGATGCGGTGAATAAGGGTGCTTCGGATATCCATATTGAACCCTTTGAAAAACAGGTACGGGTTCGGTTCCGTATCGATGGAGTTTTAAGAGAACAACAATCACCGCCCTATAATCTCAAAAACGGCATCATCACCCGGATCAAATTGATGGCTAAGATGGATATCGCCGAACACCGGCTCTGCCAAGATGGAAGAATCAACATTCTGGTGGGCAATAAGATGATCGACCTCCGTGTTTCGGTCATTCCAACTTTATACGGTGAAAAGGTGGTGATGCGTATTCTGGACCGGAGCGCCTTGATGCTGGACCTCACCAAATTGGGTTTCAGTGATGAGGCATTAAAAAAGTATCTCAAGGCGATCGAAAGTCCTTATGGGATCATTCTCATCACCGGTCCTACCGGGAGTGGCAAAACCACCACTCTTTATTCCACCCTCCAAAGATTAAATAAACCGGACCGCCAGATCATGACAATCGAAGACCCGGTGGAGTACAACATCCACGGGATAAATCAAATTCAGGTGAACGAAGAGATCGGTTTGACATTTGCTGCCGCCCTGAGGGCGTTTTTGCGTCAGGCACCCAATATCATTCTGGTGGGTGAAATGCGGGACAGTGAGACAGCCGAGATCGGAATCCGCGCCGCGCTCACCGGACACCTTGTTTTCTCCACAATTCATACTAATGATGCACCGACGACGATCAACCGGCTCGTGGATATGGGGATTCCACCCTATCTGGTGGCGAGTGCCTTAATATTGATTCAGGCACAAAGACTGGTAAGAAGGATCTGCCCCAATTGTAAAGAGCCGATAAAAGTAGACCCGCGATTACTTGAAGAAGCCAATATTCCACCGGATACCTTTCCGGATGGCATCGTCTACAAAGGCAAGGGTTGTTCCAATTGCGGTCAAACCGGTTACAAAGGGCGCATTGGTCTATACGAAGTCATGCCCATCTCACCAACAATACGCTCCATGATCCTGAAAGGTGCCTCCAGCGATGAGATCGCACGTCAGGCAAAGGAAGAAGGAATGAAGACCCTTCGGGAAGATGGGATTGAAAAAGTGAAAAAAGGAATTACGACAATTGAAGAATTAATGCGCGAAACTGCATCATTATGAGAAAAATTTTAAATTCCGCATTTGCGGAGAGGAATTTAAATTTTAAATAGGGAGGTAGGATGCCCGTAACAATGAAACAATTATTAGAAGAGATGGTACAAAGGAATGCAACCGATTTACACTTGACCACTGGTGCCCCTCCGATGTTAAGAATTGACGGTGAATTGGTACCAACCAACTATGAAGTGATGACACCTGAATTGATTCAACAGCTGGTCTATAGTGTCTTGAATGACCAGCAGAAGAAGAAATTTGAGATGGAGTGGGAACTCGATTTTTCATTTGGTATTGCGGGATTATCAAGATTCCGGGGCAACTGTTTTCAGCAACGGGGCAGTATTGCCGCGGCAATCCGAACCATCCCTTTTGAAATCCGGGGTTTCAAAGAACTTGGCATCCCACCCGTGGTCCAGGAACTCGCAAGCAGACCCAAAGGTTTGATTTTGTTAACCGGACCCACGGGCTGTGGTAAATCAACAACATTAGCGGCGATAATTGATAAGATTAATAGTGAAAGACGGTGTCATATCATAACTGTTGAAGATCCAATTGAATATCTTTTCCGGCATAAAAAGGCGATTGTGAATCAAAGACAAGTGGGAAGTGATACTAAATCCTTTGCCAATGCCTTGAAATATGTTTTGCGAGAAGACCCGGATGTAGTGATGGTCGGTGAGATGCGGGACTTAGAAACTATCGCAATTACCCTCACCATTGCCGAAACAGGGCATTTGACTTTAGCAACATTACACACCAACTCCGCAGCCGAATCCATCCACCGGATCATCGATATCTTCCCTTCTCATCAGCAGGGACAGGTGCGTTCACAGTTGGCATTTGTTATTGAAGGGGTGGTAACCCAACAACTTTTGCCCAAGATCGGCGGCGGGAGGGTTTTGGCTGCCGAAGTGATGGTGGCGACACCCGCAATCCGGGCTTTGATTCGTGATGGAAAAGAACATCAGATTTATTCCATGATCCAGTCCGGACAGAAATATGGGATGCAAACCATGAATCAGGCTTTGTATAATTTATATGCGAAAAGGCTGATCACCTTGGAGACCGCCTTTGATTATTCGCCGAATATTGAAGAATTTGAGCATATGGTGGAGCAGAAGTCACCTGTTCTTGGATAGGAAATAAAAAGGAGGAGTCATGCCAACCTTTGTCTGGAAGGGCAGAACTGCAACTGGTGCATCAGCCAGTGGTGAGCTGACAGCTCAATCCCAGGCTGATGTCGTTGCGGCACTCCGCCAGAAAAAAATCATTCCAACATCCATAAAAATAAAAGAAGAGAAGAAAGGGTTTGCCCTTTTTGGCGGCAGAATTTCAAAAAGAGCTCTGGCCGTATTTACCCGACAATTTGCCACGATGTTAAATGCTGGTCTACCACTTTTGAACTGCCTTGAAATTCTTGCTAAACAGACCGAAAGCACCGGGCTTAAAAGAGTCTTAGATGAAGTGCGCACGGATGTGGAAGGCGGTCTCTCCCTTGCCGATGCCCTGAGAAGACAGCCCAAGGCATTTGATAATCTCTATGTAAATATGGTAGAATCGGGTGAAACCGGCGGTGCCCTTGATACCATACTCCAGCGACTGGCTACTTATCTGGAAAAGACTGTAGCATTGCAACGGAAAATCCGAGGAGCAATGATCTACCCAATAATCATTACGATTGTAGCTGTCGGTGCCATTGCCGTGCTTTTGATTTTTGTAATCCCCGTTTTTGCCAAGATGTATGAAGGGGTTGGAAGAGAACTACCAGCGATGACCCAGCTGGTCATCAATATTTCAAACTTTATGAAGATTGCTGCGCTTCCAATACTTATTGGCTTGGTTTTGCTCTTCACCATCATCCGAAGATGGCACAAAACAGAATCCGGTGCCCGGGCGCTCGACCCTCTCTTTTTGAAACTTCCAATATTAGGGGATTTGATAAGGAAGCAAGCAATAGCCCGTTTTTCGCGCACCCTTTCTACACTTCTTTCCAGCGGCGTGCCAATCATTGATGCCTTAGAAATCACCGCGAAGAGCGCAGGTAATTGGGTGATTGAGGATGCGATCCTCAAAGCCCGAGTCTCGATCAAGGGTGGCGAAAATATCGCAGATCCGCTTTCCAAGACCGCAGTCTTTCCGCCCATGGTTACACAGATGATCGCCATCGGTGAGGCATCAGGTGGACTGGACGACATGCTCGCCAAGGTCGCGGACTTTTACGATGCTGAAGTAGACCAGGCCGTGGAGAATCTGACCAACGCCCTGGAGCCAGTGATCATGGTCTTTCTTGGTGGGGCAGTAGGATTTATTGTTATCTCAATGTATCTACCCATCTTCCAGTTAGCCTCAACAATCACGGAATAGAAATTTATCTAAAAAACCGAAAAACACCGCCACCGGTGATTAGTGCATGTTCGGGAGAATCCAGATAAGCCCTTTTAAAGGGCTTATCCTCCTCCATCCCCTGGTCATCACTTTCATTCTGCTCAGTTCTTCATACCCAGTAACTTATACCATTCCTCGAGCATACTGGTTTATCATCCTTGGTTCCTTTTTTTTGGCATCTATCTTCTGGGCTCTCCAGAACTGGGTAAATGCTACAGTTTTAACCTATGGGATATTGCTTGCGGATATCCCACTAATTGCCCTGATAATCTATTTCACAGGTGGAACCGAAAGCCTCTTTCCTTTGCTTTTTATTCTTTTGATCATCACCGCTGCCCTCTATCTCTATCGCCGGGGCGCATATATAATAAGCCTTATCTCTGTGGTATGCCTGCTTTTGCTGATGCTTGTGGAGGTAAATAATAAATCCCTGGAAGTGCGGTATGTGATGCAGCAATTTTATCTATTTTCCCTTTTATTTTTGCTTACCGGAATTTTAAGCGGAAGTCTTTCTGAACGCTACCGAATGAAGACGGAAGAATTGAAAAAGTTAAATCTCACGATGGAAGAGATTGTGAAAAATTTACCTTCCGGGATTCTGGTGATAGATAATGCGGGTGCGGTGATCTATACCAATATCAATGATGAGACCATCCGCTCTTTGGTCCATCTCTATCTCGCCCGGTTTCTGAAAAATCCGGAGCGACACAGTAACATTAAAGAATTGAAAATCCAAAAAAAGTATTATCTGCTCTCTTGCTCCCTTATCCGAGGTGGACATGGTGCCCTGGCGATACTCCAGGATTTGACAGAGATCAAGCGCCTGGAAGAGGTATCTAAGGTTTCCAAACAGACCAAAATGCTTGCGGAACTTGGTGGTTCGCTAGCCCATGAGATCCGCAATCCTCTCTCTTCAATCCGCGGTTCATTAGAGGTAATCGCCAAGGCGCGCCTCAACCGCTCTGTAAAGCCTTTTATCGAAATGGCACTGAAAGAATCCATCCGCTTAAATGAAATCGTCTCCGACTTTTTGAACTTTGCTCAATTCGTTCCCAAAAAGACATATCGGATTAAGATAAGCGATGTTTTAAATGAAGCGCTGCTGGAAATAATCCCTCATTTTCATGATAAGAAACTTGAATATATCAGAAATGGTCGGGATTTTGAAACCATGGGCGATTTGAACCGGTTGAAATCGGGAATATCCAATATTATCATCAATGCCTGTGAAGTCAGCCCACCGGGCAAAAAAATTATGATCACCACGAACTATGATGACCAGACGGGTTGGATAGAGATAACTGATGAGGGACCTGGTATACCAAAGAAAGATCTAAAAAAGATTTTTAAACCTTTCTATACTACAAAAAAGGGGGGCACTGGTTTAGGGCTCTCCATAGCCCAGAAGATTATTGAAGCCCATGAGGGCCGGATTGAAGTCTCCAGCAAGGTGGGCAGGGGGACAACTTTTAAGGTCATTCTGCCCCGGGCATGATGCGGCACACATAGTTGTGTAGTATGAGGAATCTAAAAATAGTTATCGAATACGATGGCACGGATTTTTTTGGCTGGCAATATCAGCCGGACCGACGAACGGTACAAGGAGAGTTAGAGTCTGCACTCCAAACGATCACCGGTGAATCGATCCGGATAGTCGGGGCAGGAAGGACCGACCGTGGAGTCCATGCCTTGGGTCAGGTAGCAAGTTTTAAAATCCATTCGCCAATCCCAGAGATGAGACTCAAAGAAGCATTAAATTCCCTTACCGGAGCTGACCTTTACATCCGGGAGATCTGCGAAGTCCCCATGGAATTTCATGCCCGCTTTTCAGCCGTAAGCAAGATCTATCAATATAGAATAATGACCCACTATTCCCCACTGAAGCGGCGCTACTTCTGGTTTGTGGGATATCACCTGGATATTGGAGCAATGAGAGAGGCACTGAAATATTTTTTAGGTGTCCACGATTTCCGTTACTTTTCGGTTTCTGAAGAAAAAGAAAAGATTGAGGAGAATGCATCAAACACCAAGTGTAACATCCTTGATATCTCCTTGACAGAATCGGGAACGGACATTATAATTGATATCGAAGGTAACCGATTTTTACGGAAAATGGTCCGGGGTATTGTGGGATTTTTAATCAATGTGGGCCGGGGCCGACTAAGATCAGAAGTAGCGTGCGATATCTTTGCCGGTGAACTAAACCACATTTACTTTGCCCCTGCCTGCGGTTTATGTCTGCGGGAAGTGCGCTACAATGATTTACCAGTAATCACAAGAAAGGAGTGATTGATGGAGTTATATCTGGATACAGCAAACATTGAGGAGATCAAAGAGATTGCCCAATGGGGGATTCTGGATGGAGTAACCACCAATCCTTCTTTGCTGGCAAAAGAAAAGGGTGATTATAAAAAAATTTTGAAAGAGATATGTGATATTGTTCGCGGACCAGTGAGTGGTGAGGTATTAAGCCTCAAGGCCGAGGAGATGATCAAAGAAGCAAAAGAATTGAGCCGGATAAGCGAACATGTAGTCATCAAAATTCCCTGCACAGTCGACGGGCTAAAAGCCACCAAGGTCCTGGCTCAAGAAGGGATTAAGGTGAATATGACGCTGGTCTTTTCACCTAATCAAGCTTTGCTCGCCACCAAGGCGGGGGCTGCCTATGTAAGTCCTTTTGTAGGCAGACTTGATGATATCGGGAATCCTGGGATTGAGGTGGTCCGAGATATCTCAACCATCTACCGGAATTACAATTTCAAGACCAAGATAATCTTTGCCTCGGTCCGGCACCCGGAACATGTCCGACAGGCAGCCCTTTTAGGAGTGGATATCTGTACTATCCCATATAAGGTCTTCATTCAGTTAGTAAAACATTCGCTCACCGATGATGGTATCACACGCTTTTTAAAGGACTGGCAACAGAAAAACGGTTGAAACTATGCAGAAAAGAGATATTTTGGCGGTGCTGAGCGGTTTCTTGATTGCCCTGGTTGCATTTTATCTCTACAATCATTTTAAACCCCGACCCACTTATCCCCAATTGGATTATTTAAAACTGGTCAATCTCAATGATGAAATCTCCCGCCAGCGCATGAATGCTATTGTGATGGCAGCTAATAAAGTGGGACCTGCGGTCGTCTCCATCACTGTAATCCAGACCCGGATCATTACGGTTTCCCCTTTTGATGATGAATTCTTCCGGCGTTTCTTTGGAGATTTCTTTCCGGAACATCGTTACCGCCAGCGTGTCCAGAGTCTGGGTTCCGGGGTTATCATTTCCCCTGATGGTTATATCCTGACCAACGAACATGTCGTAACGAATGCTACTGAGATAAATGTCACATTACCCGATGCCCGGCAGTTCAAGGCGCAGATCATCGCTGCCGACCGGGCTCTGGATCTCGCATTGTTAAAGATTGAGGGTAAAAATCTTCCCTACGCCGAGTTGGGGGATTCTGATGATCTGATGATTGGTGAATGGGTGATCGCCTTGGGTAATCCCTTTGGTTTTTTGCTTGAGGATACCCGCCCTACCGTCACCGTCGGGGTTATCTCAGCACTCAATCGGGCAATAAAATCTACCCGAGAAGAACGTATTTACAAAGATATGATCCAGACCGATGCCGCAATCAATCCAGGTAATTCCGGTGGTCCCCTGGTAAATATCCTCGGTCAGGTAATTGGCATCAATACCTTCATCCTGACCTCCAGCGGTGGCTCTGAAGGAGTTGGTTTTGCCCGTCCGATAAATGTCGTAAAAAAATTTATCAATGAGACTCAAAGATACGGGAAAATACGCACTCCCTGGATTGGAATATGGGTCCAGGATATCACGCCCGAGATTGCGGAAGCAATGGGAATCGAACCCCGTGGAGTTTTGGTGAGCAGTGTCGACCCCAACAGCCCGGCTTATCATTCCGGGATAAAAGAAGGCGACAGGATTGTGATGGTGAATAACGAAAACATAAACAGTGTTAATGTCTGGGATCGTATCCAGGCGAATACCTTTGTCGGTGATACCTTAAAATTGGTTTTATACCGGAATGATGATTCTTTGAATATCTCACTGGTGGTCAGGGAATTTCAGGAACCGGTGGGTTTTGGCTCGCGGTTGGGGATCTATGTGGAGGATATCACTCCCTATTTCATCAAAAAATTCAATTTGAGTTATAAGCAGGGAGTAGTGGTCACGAAAGTGGAAACAGGTAGTATTGGAGAAAAGTTGGGCATTGCCCCTGGAGATGTGATACTCCGCATCGGTTCAACCCGGATTCGTAACAAAGAAGACTTTAAGAAGGCACTAAGCGATTTCAAGAATCAATACTTTATCATTGATCGAGGTGGTTTGATATTCCAGATATGGTTACAATAAAACTTTTCTTTCTTCCATGACCAATATTGAAATCAGGCGTAAGATACTGGAGATGGCTTATGAGAAATTTAAAGAGCACCCATATTATCGCATCACACCCAGGGAATTTAAAGAGGCTTTAAATATTGATTTAAAGACACTCAATTTTAATATCGTTTATTTGGAAGAAAAAGGATATATTGAGCTCACCAAACCTCTGGAAGGAAGTTTGTTTGTCGGTGCCCGTATCACCTCTAAGGGCATTGATTTGATTGAAGATGAGTATCAGTTTGATATCACATTTCCAGTGGAGAAAGATACCTCTGCCATGCAACTGAGTGTCTTTAAGGAATTCAACACATTAATCGCCCGTATCAACGGGGATGAAAAGATAAGTCGCGATACCCGGGAAATTCTGATTGAAGAAATTAAAGAAATTCAACAAGAATTGAAAAAGATCGAACCGAGTTATAATCGGGTTAAGACTTTCTTAGATAAAGTACGCCAGCATAATTTTGAGATCGGCAATCAGGTGATGGCACTCCTGCAAAACCCAGTGATTCTGAATATCCTTTTGAAATCGGCAAAGAAAGAATTATGAAAAAAAGTGCTCTTTTATTTATCATCGGTTACCTCCTTTCCCCCTTTTCTTGGTGGAACGATGTAATAATCAATTTACCCCTGGCTTATATCATTGCCTTCCCTTTTGGGCTGATTTCTGAGAAACTCTTTCTTCCGATTTTGATTTTAGGATACTGGATGACCAATCTCTTGGGTCTAATTCTTATCCATTATAGTCTATTGGGAAACCAGCAGCGCCTTACCAGAAGAGAAGATATTTTCAAAAATCTTCTGGTGGCTTTATTTTACACCGCCTTGGTGCTCCTTTTAGCCCGATTCGGACTCTTGAAATTTCCACTTCATTATTTTAAATAATCTCCAGGAATGGAGAACAAATATTCTACTGGCATTATCAAGAGTGCCCGACCATTATTCTTCATCAGAAAATTTAACTGACGGATGAATGCGCTATTCTCCTCTTTAGTCTGAATGATTCGGGGTGTGAATAGATTGGGTGGAAAGAGTTCGGGCCGGGGCAATTCGACAATGGTAATTTCTTCTTTTTCTATGCCCGCAAGATTTTTCGCAATCTTGATTGCCGTCTCCAACCCACCCAGAGTATCAACCAGTCCGATTTCTTTACCCCGTAATCCGGACCAAACCCTTCCCTGGGCAATCGTCTCTATCTCCTCGTAACTTTTGTTACGTCCCTGGGCAACCCTGGTCACAAAATCTTTGTATAGAGACTTGATATGATACTCGATCCGTTGTTTTTCGGCAACAGTGAGATTTCGATCCGGCAGTTGCCCCAGAAAAGGGTACTGGAATCCAAACCCCAAATCCGCATGTTCACCAACTCTGACAAAATCCGTGGAGAATCCCAGCCGTTCTTTTAGTTCCTTGTTATAAAGCCAAAGACCGATAACCCCGATTGAACCGGTCATGGTAAAAGGAGCCGCAATGATTTTATCACCATACATAGATAACCAGTAACCCCCAGAACCCGCAACCGAACCCTGTGATACTACCACCGGTTTTTTCTTCTGACATTTTTTTATTGCTTCAGCAATGATATCTGATGCCAATGGACTTCCGCCGGGAGAGTCAACCCGGAAGACCACAGCTTTTATGTCCCTGCGTCCCGTGACCCATTCAAAATCTTTTACCAATTTCCGGGCTTTTATCCCTGTATCCATCGCACATTCACCCAAGCCATATATTATGGCGATCTTCGGTCTTTCGCCCCAATAGTTATCCGGAGGTAATTCGGGTAGCGACAAAGCTGACTTCGGAACCAGACGCTTATTAGCCCCTTCGCAATTTTTCACGATCTCCTTCATCTCATCCCAGCGACCCACAGTATCAGCAAGATTATTTTCCACTGCCTCGGTGGGCAAAAAGATACACTCTTCATTCACCAGTTGGTCAAATCTTTCAGGGCTAAATCCCCGTGCCGAGCAGATGTCGGTCTTGATGGTGTAGTAATAATCGTCAATTATTGCCTGGCGTTGTTCCCGATCAGCCTCTGACATCTTATCCCGGGATAGGACCTCAGCCGCAGACTTATATTTGAAATAACGCCATTCGTCGACACCAATGCCAATTTTGTCCAAGGCATTTTTAAAGAACATCCGACCCATGAGGAGTCCCTGGAGATTGATTCCGCCCTGGGGGTCAATGACAATGAAATCAGCCACTGATGCGAGGTAGTACTCAAGGAATCCGGCTTCATCGATGTAGACAATAATCTTTTTATTTTTCACTTTAAAATCTCTAAGTTTCTCTCTCAATTCCCATGCCATCTCCAGGCTGGTCTGGATGCCAGATAGATTGAGGGCGATCCCCTTTATGGTTTCATCCTGCTTTGCCATTTCCAAGGTTTGTAAAAGGGAGAGCAGGGTATTGCTTTTATCAAACAAAAGATATCGTTGATAATGTAGTGGTCCGAATAGTTCCAGTTCCAGATAATTTTTATTTTTGCGCGTGAGATAACGGAAAATGTTACGATCGTAGGCGCCCATTCTTATTCCATAAGTATTGCCCTGATGGCTATGTCGATCATCATAATGGGTTTGGGTGCTCAAACCAACTCTACCCAGACTTATATTTATCCCTCCCTGAAGAGAACGGTCGTTGAAGTAACGGGTGGTGAATCTAATACCAGGAAGCGGCTCCAACACAATGCCCGTGCTCCAAGGACTATCCTTAAGCACCACACCCCTCGGTACTGCACAATCCACAAAAAAAGTTACTTTCTCATTACCCAGAGGCCTAATTCCTAAATCAAAATAGATTTCCTGCTGCGTCTCCTGATCACCAATTAACCCTACAAAACCGAGGGAGAGATGACGGCGAGGACGGAGCAAATAACCGATTTTCCAGAGCGCTGATGTATTCTGAATCCTTTTGTCCCCTCCGGTCCATTGGTAGCCGATGCCTATGCTCTGTCTTTTATCACCCAGCGAAAGTGCAAGGTAATACTTCTGGATCGAACCATCAGAAAATCTTTCATTGCCTATGGCACAAGAGAAATGAGGCATCCCAGTCAAAAACATCCAGTCATTGATACCCCTTGGCTCCTTTCTTAGGTCTGACCAGATAAATGCCAAATCCAATTGATGTTGATAGGTTAAAAGTGCAGGATTGGCATAACCATAAAATCCTGTCCCAAGTGTACCAGCTGAAGAAAGTAAGAATTTATTATGTTCATAGAATAAAGAAGAAACACCGTAACTTAGGTTAAAGGCGAGAAGATACATTGCGGTGATAATCTTAAGGTATCTCATCAGACCTCCTTTGGTTTTAAAGTTTATCCACCTGTAACCAACTGTCAAGAGCATTTGCCGCACGGCTTCTTTCTGTTTCTCAAAGTTAACTGAAAGTTTTTGTTGATTTTTGGGAAATTTTTAGTATAATAGCCCAAAGGAGTGAAGAAATGAAAAAAGACTTAATCTCTATATTCGATTTGAGCCGGGATGAAATTTACCAAATATTTGAACTCACAAAAGATTTAAAGGCAAAACAGAAAAATGGTGTGGAGCATAAGTTATTGAAAGACAAAACCCTGGCGATGATCTTTGAGAAACCTTCGTTGCGCACACGGGTGACTTTTGAAACCGGGATGACTCAGCTCGGCGGACATGCGATTTATCTGGCACCAGGAGATATTCAGATGGGAAAACGGGAAACAGTGAAGGATATTGCAAAAAATCTTTCGCGCTGGGTTGATATCATCATGGCGCGGGTATTCAGTCATAATACTGTCAAAGAACTGGCTGAGAATGCCGATATTCCGGTCATCAATGGCTTATGCGACCTTGAACACCCCTGCCAGATTCTGGGTGATCTGTTCACGATAATTGAAAAAAGGGGTGGGTTAGAGAAGGTGACGATCGCCTTCGTCGGCGACGGTAACAATGTTTGTAATTCATTTATCGCAGCCTCGGCGCTCCTCAATTTCAGGCTCCATGTAGCCACACCCCTGGATTATCAGCCTAATAAAGATTATATGGCAAGGGCGAGAAATTTGTTCTGGACCGATAAACCAGAAGAGGCGATCAAAGATGCTGATGTGATATATACCGATGTCTGGGCGTCGATGGGGCAAGAGGCAGAGGCAGAATTACGGAAAAAGGTCTTCAGGCCTTATCAGATAAATAGTGACCTGCTAAAGAAGGTTCGCAAAGAAGATTATCTAATCATGCATTGCCTGCCCGCCCACCGTGGTGAAGAAATCACCGATGAAGTGCTTGATGGACCGCATTCAATCGTCTATGACCAGGCAGAAAATCGTCTCCATATCCAGAAAGGGATAATGGTATATCTATGTCGGAAGTCCTGAAACAAGTAGTCAATTTTTTTACCCACGATTTAATGAGGAAAATTTTGGCTTTGGTGCTCGCCTTTGGCCTCTGGCTTTTTGTCGCAATCGATGGGAATTATAATTACACCCGCACCATTTCCATAGATTACATCAACCTGCCCGATAACTTTATCATCACCAGTTCCCCTCCTCGCTTGAATGTAACATTTACCGGAAAAGGAAAAAACCTTATCAATCTCTGGTCGACCCCCCCGAAGGCGGTTTGTAACCTCAGCGATGTCGTTCCAGGCCGGAATGTTTTTTCTACCCGCGATTTAACATTACCCATAAAGGATCTGGGGATAGACTACGAACAGAGGTTCATCATCGTCGAGGTGGATGAGAAATTGGTGAAGATTGTTAAACCGACGATTCTGATAAAAGGCAGCCCTAAAGAAGGTTATGCACTCGCTGAGATTGAAATCCTTGATACTTTAAGGCTGATTGGTCCCAAAAAAATTCTGGAAGGAATTGGTGAACTTTATACCGAGTCTTTAGAGGTAAACAATAAATCGATATCGTTTGAAAAAAATCTGCGAATAAAACCACTATCCGAATTGGTAAAAATCATTCCAGAGAATATCAAAGTGAGGGTAGTAATTGATACGGTAGTAAAAAATACCTTCACAAATATCCCGATAGCTGTAATAAAAAATCCAAAACAACATGTCAAATTGACTCATAATCTCATTGATACACTTATCATTGCGGGTGCGAGGGGTCGACTCCAAAAATTAAATACCAACGAAATCAAAGTCCATCTAAAAGTTAACGACTTGGTCCCGGGTGCCTACCGCATCGCGCCCGAGATAATTTTGCCTGAGTTTGTTAATGCAACCTATATAAAACCACAGCAGATCCAAATCGTGGTATACTGATCATAAAAAAAGCAAAATTACTTCCACCATAAAGGCACACAAACTTATAAACAAAAATTGGTTGGTAAAATCCACAGTTCCTGCTACAATATCTGGATTCACAACTTTTATCCCCATTTCGGAAGCCATACGAGGTGTGATCACCGCAGGATTGCTTTCGACTAAATCCGGATTGATACCGAAGGTATCAGTGCCAATTTTATAAAACCCGGGTCTCTCGATGGGATTTTTAAAATCCGCCTCTCCCGTTATTTCACTCAGGCGGTATTCTTTATCAATCTCTCGGTGAGTGAGGCCGTAAATACTGGTGTAAAGGATAGGGACGAAATTAGGGTTGTACATGATATCCGTATTTTCTTTCTCAGGCATCGTGGCAAAGACCATCATGTTATTCCAGTGCACCAAAAACGGAAGTCGATTGTTGAGTCGCATGAGGCATCGACCATGGGGTTTCATCTCCCATAATCTGAAAATTTTTATTCCTTTTATTCCTTGATTATGTGTCAAGGGGAGAAACGGGGGATAACCTTCGTCAAGCCAGTCAATATTGAGATAGCCATCAAGGGTTAGCCAACTTTCCAATTCTCCAACGGGCAAAATTAATTCTTTTAAACGCGCCCCAATTATTGGACCGAGAAATATGACCAACCCGGTGCCGGGTTGTGAAGCAAAGTTACAGAGTTTCAAAAGTTCAAATTCACTAATCTCTGCTATGCCATTCAAAATTACAACCTGATATTCGCGGGGATTAAAATTCTTCAGATTGCTGGTACTATCCACCTGAAAAAGCAAGGGGACCTGAACCGAAGGTGCCAGGGCAGTTTTTAAGTATTTAGTTTCACCCGCGATTAAAACCTTTATCTTTGCGGGTAATGCCTTAAAGAAGTAATACTCATTATCCGAAAGCAGGCTGTCTGGACTGATCCGAATTATTCCTTTCCGAATATCTTTTGGTAAAAAAAATAAAACTGTGCCCATCCCATTATCGGCAATTGTCAGTTCTTGTTGGCGAGAGAAGTTATCGGTGATAAGTTCTAACTTCCCAGAAAAAATTTTGTTCCCGTAATTTTTTACTTTCACTTCCAGAGGGTAAATCCCTTCCGAGCCCCCGGGATATTCTTTGACGCGTACCTGTTCTATTGCCACATTGCTACCCAGAGGAACAGGCAGCCAGTAAAAATCTTTTAAAGAAGTCAAATCCTTAAAATTTATCTGCTGGCCATCGCCGATGTAGATAAACTCCTTAGGGAAGGGTGCCGGCTTATTAAGAAAATCTTTATAATGGATTTTGAGAAAGCCGGTTTTAAAACTTAATTTTATATCCTCAAGCCTTTTTAAGGCAGTCTGTTGATTCATCCAGAAAAAATTATTCCCTTCATCCGGACAAAGGGGTGTTACATAAAAAAGACTTTTTGAAGAGTAATTTTTGATCCACCTTTTGGCCTGTTTTAAGGCATTCTCAAAGTTATCTCCATAATGCATACTCAATGAGTTATCTACTACCAGGTAGACCGCAGCGAGTTTATTCGATGGGAATGATCTGCCTTCATATTGGGGGTGCGCCAGGGCGAGAAAGATTCCCGCCACTAACACAGATCGGGCAATCAAAATTATCAATTCTTTGAGCCGCAACCATTTCAGGCGGTTGATATCGGCGCTCTTCAATAGCCAAAGTGAAGAGAATGGTATTCTTTTCAAATTTTTTTTAAAGATGAGGTGAATGATGATTGGAGCAAGGACCAAAACCAGACCCCACAGATAATTGGGATTTAGGAATTTCATGGCAGTCTTTCTCGCTTTTGGAGATAATAAAATAATGCGCGGTCGTATTTTTCGGAAGTTAATATTAATTCATAATCGATATGAGCCTCCCGCATTCCCTGTTGGTAGTAATTTAAAAATTCCCTAAATTTTTTCGTGTAAGAATTTTTTATCGCCCGTGGCTCCACTACAAAATGTTCTTTTGTTTCTAAGTCCTGGAAAAGAGCAGGCTCCTGGAAAGGGAAGGTGTATTCATCGGGATCCAGAATGTGGAAGACGATTATTTCATGCTTTCGTGCACGGAATGATCTCAATGATTTCAAAACCCGGGAAGGTTCATCTAATAAATCGGAAAGAAGTATCACCAGTGCCCGTTTTTTGATCTTCTGGCCTAGTTCAAATAATACTGGTCCGAGGGCAGTTTCATTCCCACAATTTACTTTCTCAATTATTTCCAGCAGTTTTGTGAAATTCTGTTTCTTAGCAGAAGGAGGGATAAAATCACGAATCACGGTGTCAAAGGTCATTACGCCTACCCCATCACGCTGTTTGAATAGGAGATATGCAAGGCAGGCTCCGAGGAATTTAGCATATTCAAGTTTTGTGATCTTTTTTCCGTAGCCCATGGAGCCACTCTTATCCAAAAGGATATAAGCCCGCAGATTCGTCTCCTCTTGATATTCTTTCACATAAAACCGGTCTTGACGGGCAAAGATTTTCCAGTCAATAAGTTTTGTTTCATCACCCGGAATATAGGGGCGGTAATCGGTGAATTCCTGAGAAAAACCTTTATAGGGGCTATGGTGCAAGCCGGTTAAAAAACCCTCCACTACCAACCTCGCTTTCAAATCAAGATTTGAAAGGCGAGAAAGAATTTCGGGTTCAAGATAACTTTTTCTGATGCTCATTATAAAAATAATGGTAGGTGAGTTCAATCCCCCTTTTCAGAGGTACTTCCGGCGTCCAGTTAAGATATCTTTTTGCCTTGGAGGCGTCCAGGACATTTTTAAACACCTCACCTGGTATTGGATCACGATGCTGATGTTTAATCTCACCATTCAGTATTTCGCCCAAGATTTTAAGCAGGTCATTGACACTCGTCTCAATGCCTGTTCCAATATTAAAGCAATCCGAAGGAGCACTGAGAGCGAGCAAGTTTGCCCGGACCACATCCTGCACATAAACATAGTCCCTTATTTGATTGCCGTCACCATTGACAAAGCATATTTTATCTTCAAGAATATTATTGATAAAAATGGAGATGACACCTGCTTCGCTCTTGGATATCTGACGCGGACCATAGACATTGCTGTAGCGAAGAATTACATAATCAAAATTGTATAATCGGGCAAAAATTTTTATATAATTTTCAACCGTGAGTTTGGCTACTCCATAAGGCGATAGGGGATCTGGTGGAAAATCTTCGGTGATGGGAAAATTTTTAGGCTCTCCGTATATCGCACCGCCGCTGGAGGCAAAAATAAATCTTTTTACTTTATACTCAGCACAAAGCTTGAGCAGGTTTAAGGAGCCGATTATATTCACCCGGGCATCAAAGATTGGATCTTCTAAAGAATAGCGAACGTTTATCTGGGCGGCATGGTGGTTTACTACATCAAACTGGAATTCTTTAAAGATTTTTTCCATATCCCCAGCAGTAATGTCCTGTTTTATAAAAATTGCTGCGGGATTGACATTTTTGATATCACCGGTGGAAAGATCATCAACGATAACTACCTGGTGCCCTGCCTTGAGATAGGCATCGACGATATGGGAACCAATGAAACCGGCACCTCCTGTTACGAGTATTTTCATAAAGTATTATACTTAGTTCTGTGGTGTAAGTCAATAAGTCCGGGATGAGAAAAATTATTTTAAAAAGAGGTTGAGCAAAAGTAAAATAACCACACCGGCTAAAATTGCAGCAATGAGAAAAACAAACTTATTTAATTTTTTAATCTGTGCGTCCTGGCTGAGAAAAAATTTTAAAAGACTTTCGTTGATGGTCTGAATACCGATTTTGGTTTCGCCACTCATTTTTAAGACCGCATTTGTTAGTTGAGAATTTTCCGCCACCTTTGCATAGATTTCTTGGTTTGCTTTTTCATAAGCCTCGGTAAAATTTCGGAGATCTTCTAGCATCTTTAGAAGTGCAGATTCAATCCGCCCGCCGACATCGTCAAAACCCCGTCCCAACTCTTCAATTAACAAACGCTGGTGGTGATTGATATCGTTTAAGGTATTTCTTAGATTGCCGAAGATATCCTCTAATTTGTCGATATTAATCCTAGTTCCGGCAAGCAGTTCTGCTATCGTTTTTCTTAGATTGACCAAATCATCATTTAAAGTTTTGCACAATAAGTGTATAGCTTCTTTTTGTTGCTGGGAAAAGATATTTAAAGATTTATCAAGGGCAACTACCACCTCGTCAATTCTCATTGCCCGGCGCAATTCAAGCGCAACCCGTTCAATCTCTTCGGTTAAATTCTCTAAGCGTGGGATGATATTCTGTTCTATGACTTTTGTCGAGTCCGAAGATAAAACACTGTTTTTAAAATCTTCCCCGGTGGGCACGGGTTGAATTTCCAATTCCGCAATGTCCATTTCGGTGATCTTCTCGGCAAGGGAAGGTGGTGAGGGCGGTGATTCTTCGGCTTTTTTCTTTTCCTCTATTTTATCAGCCATTGCCTGGAGTTTATTGACGACGGGTGACTCGCTCAACTTGAGATTCTTCAAAAGTTCCATAGCGCGGGTGACTTCTTTTTTATTGCCCGCAGCCATCTGTCTTTCAATATATGAGAATAGATACATCGCCGCATCACTCTTCTCATCAAGATCAATGAGCAATTCGGCAATGGTGAAATTGATTTCGGTATTACTGGGGTCATAGCGTAAGATTTTTTTACAAAGAGCAAGGGCATTTCTCAAAAAATTTTCGGCCCGGAATGCCTTTATTCCATTTTGATAGGCATTTATTGCTTCTTTTACTCTGCTTAGTTTCAGGTATAAATCGCCCAAGCGATTATAAAGATTGCCATCATTGGGATTTAATTTTACCGCTTTTTCTAATAATCCTACCGCCTCCTTATACTTTCCCTGGAGTTCCAGGTTAATACTTTTTTTCCAAAGTTCTTTTATTTCGTTCAGCCTTTTTTCCATATTTCTATTAAAAAGCAGAGCCTGGTTTTATCCAGGCTCTGCTTCAGGTTTTATGAGTTCCTTATTCGTTTTTTGCGCGTTCGACTTTAATTGCCTTGTCTCCTTTCGGAGTCTGGGTTATTTCGAACTTAACTCGTTCACCTTCTCTAAGGACCCGATAACCTTCGCCCACTATATCTTGATAATGGACAAATACATCACCGGTTCCGTCTTCTTTCTCAATGAACCCATAACCCTTCTTACCGTCGAACCATTTCACTTTTCCGTAGACCAAATTTCCTCCTTTCAGCCTTCATCGCCCTACAGATTCATAAGGGCAACCTCTACGGTCAAAGCTATAAATATTATATCCATAATTTTACTCTTGTCAATAGGCGAAAGGAACTATTTTCAAATCCTTACCCACCACCCCAATTCGCTCTCCTATTATCACAACCAATCCAATGATACCCCGAATTTTCCGGACTGTATCCAGTGCCGCTGGAATATCTCTTTCGCTCCGCACCATATTCCCAATCGCGGTGGCAGCGGCATCTGCGAGCGCAGCGCTTTTTGCAAGCACTGTCACGGCATCGGCACTGCCCAAACTCAAGGAGTGTCCAACCGTTCCTGATGATGTTGCAATCCCCAACCCTCTGGGATATGGTTTTAATTCTATTCCCAATCTCATCGACAGAGGGGAGTGGCCTGCGTAGATCGCAACCGTTACCGGCTTTTTAGTTATCATAAAAATATCTCCACCATTTTCCACAATAACTTCAGTGGAAAACTGATTTAGATATCGACCGATGTACTCACTGAGTGCACCCGCGACCGCTGCCATCGGTCCCACATTCGCCAAGCGGGCAGCCCGGGCCATCTCCTTGATAATCGCAGGTGCGCCGGTCGAGACTGCAACTGGTTTTAATGAAAACAGAAATTCTTGGTCATATTCAATATACTCTTCCAATTGCTGGCGCAATACAGTCAACACAGATTCTGCCTGTGAGGTTAAATCCCGGTGTGCTGAGATGAATAGGTCGCTCTCCTTTTGCCGGACGGTAAACTGGATAAATCGGGAGTTCGCACATTCATTCCTATAAGAACGTGGAATGTAAAGATTGGTCTTCATTAAATCAATTTTAGCCTTATCGCATTATAAGGGCAGACCTTTAAACACTCTTCGCAACCAATGCATTTTTCGGGTTCAAACACTACTTCCATCTCCGGCTGCCGAATGTGAAAAGCATGACTGGGGCAGATACTGGAACAGATACCGCACATTATACAGTTATCCTTAAACCAAATGATATCTTTGCTTAGAGATTCAATTTTTATGCCGAGCTCTCTCAGGTACTTCAATCCCTTATTTAAATTTTCTTCGCTTCCGGCCAATTCCAGTAAAAGCAATCCCTCACCGCCGTCAATTGCGATCTTTGCCTTGAGGATGTTAAAAATGATATCATATTTTTTAACAAGCTCATAAGTAACAGGCTTCTCCACCAGACTTTCCGGAAAATGGAGCACGACTTTTTTTGTCACCTGCATTCTTTCCTCCTTTTTAACGATATCTTCCCCTGAATGGTCGGAATTTTATGCCTGACTCGTGGCCAGGAAGGCGCGCCACAGGCTGGGTAAGATAGAACTTACCTGATTTAATCCATGACTTGAGAATGCTACAAATCTGCCGTGCTCGTGGATAACTGGATAAAGGAAAGGTTGGGACAAGTTTATTGCCGATCTTAATTTTTCCAGATTTTAAAGAGGCGTAGTCAATCTCACCGATTATCCGGCCGGTTAAGTTGGGATAATCATACGAATAATCAACGATCGGGGCAATTATATCGTGATCGGTCACGCAGGTATATCGTAAAATATCCTCATCAAGGATGGGAATGGGAATACCGATGCCTACTGTGAGGCTTACCCCATAACCGGTAATTGATGTCCCCCTTAACCACTCGGGTTTCATCTGCTTTAAATCACCGATGACCGCAAGCGTGCCTGAGCCACTTTTGGGTACACCCTTTTCATTCTTAGGAACCGAAGGGTCATGCTGGGTGCCATGCCCAACGATATAACCGATACCACCACCCAGAAAGATACGAGTTCCAATACCGATGGTCAGATACTCAGGATCATTGAGCAAGGGTGAAAGTTGTCCGGCTGAACAATAGTTGGCATTCCCGAGGTTCGGTTTTAATATTCCCATGTATGTATAGATTTTTTCTTTTCCCAAATTCACTGCCACATTATAATTCTGATAACAGTTCCTGGGGTTGAAGAGAATTGCATTATTTATTTCTCTAATTGTGAATTCACCCTTTAATTCTTTTCGCGGATAGCAGTCAGTACCGTAAGAGACCGCCTTTATTTTTATTCTTTTTCCTGCAACCAGGTCTTCAATTAAGTGCCCGCCTCCATATTTAAATCTCCCTGGATATTGAGTATTCGCCGGATCATAATCGGGGATCTGGGTTGCGCCAATATACATATCAACTGCGGCAATTCCGCAGAATACTTCAACATCATTCAACCATGCCCTGGTGATGCGCATCCGGGGTTTGGTGTGTCCCAGATTGATAAAAACACCGGAAGAACACATCGGACCAAATGTTCCTGTGGTGACTACATCCACTTCTCGGGCGGCTTTTTTCAACCCTTTCTCTTTTACAAAATCGATTATCTCCTCAGCCGTGAAAACGACAGCCTTGCCTTTTTTTATTTTCTCATTTATCTCTTCAATCGTCTTTGGCATAGCACCCCCTTTTTAATTTAGAATACTAAGTTCTAAATCCTCTGCACTAAAGAATATCTACCTTGTGCTTCGGATTTAGCATTTTTAGGGGGATGAGTGTAGTAAACAAAAAACCTTCCCGAATTAAGGAAGGTCATGTTATGCAATCTTTAGCACTCATCTCTCCCTATTCGGGCGGGAATTGGCACCGAGACGTTCCTGTATCAGGAACCGGTTGCCGAGGCGTCACAGGGCCCGTCCCTCAGCCTCTCTTGATGAGCCTAAATTTTCAAAGAGCAAATTGACCATAGATTATATAAAAATTTTAACAAAAGTCAAGGACTCGATTCGCTGAGTACTCCATATTTTTTATATCGTATGAAAAAAACGGTAAAATTCATAAGCAAGATTTGTAAGGATAATCAATGATTTAGCGCTAGGTACTTTTGTAGGACAAGGCTTTAGCCTTGCTTAAATAAAAAATGCCGACCTGAGGTGGTAACCGGTAAAATGGTAGGCGCAGGCTTTAGCCTGCGGATAAATGTTTTTAAATCTTACGGTATCTCGCACCAACATTGTTTATTATATGTTGCGTGAGCAGATTGATTATGCTACTTGTCGGGTGAGAAATAGAATGGCTGGGTAAGCCTCTCTCTCCACTTAATCACTGAATGATTAATAGAAAGATTAGGCAGCCCAGCCACTCCGAATAGATACCTTGGTCTTATATGACCGTATAGCAGTCTGGTTTAACCGTTAGGTATGATTCGGACCAAGAAATTATAATCTGAAGAAAGGAGGATGTAAAGGAAGAATTTAATTAATTGACAAACCTTTTATAGCAGTGGAGAGGACTGAGTGCATTTACTCCTTGACGAATGCTTTTTTTAGTATAATGTATAGTAGAAAAGGCTTAAGATGGCGATAAAAGGTTAAAGACGGCGAAATGAGAAGGGTGAAGAAGGGAAAATAGGGGTGAAGAAGTGAATAGTTCGTGAAACGTTTACCGTGAATCGTGAAACGAGCAACAAGGGTGAAAAAGGGGAAATAAGGGTGAATAGGGGTAAAGAAGGGGAACAGATAAACCAGAAAAACGAGAAAGACCAGACGGAGTGGTGCAGTATCGTCCCTTCAGGACTTGCAGGAAGCGAAAAAGTGATGAAACAATTTGTTAACAAATCAATTGAATTAGGAAATTGGGGTTTGAGTATTGTTTGGAATTTGGTGCTTGGAATTTGGGATTTGACTAACAAGGGGGTAAAAATGGGTAAGATATTCTTTTCACTCCCTCGCCCTCAATGGGAGAGAGCCTGCCCCGTACTTGATACGGGGGCAGGGATGAGGGTGAAATTGGGGTGCCTCTTATTCATCGCTGGATTGTGTTTTGGGCAGTTTATTGAACCCGGGATGTCTCAGAAACTTCCTCAGCCAATTTCATCCAATTTGAGGATGAAGCAATATTGTGAATCCGGAAATCCAATGATACGAAAAATTTCATTTTATCGAAATCCGGCACAATTCAATACAATGCTAATGGTGCAGGTTGAAGGTGAAAGTCTCCAGCCAAAAAATTCTTTCTGGAAACAGACAGGGATATATGGGTTGGAATTTGCAGGCGGTCTCATTGGGACTTTTCCGAGTTTTTATCGGTTGTTCCAAGTAGGGGTAGGCGACGCAATCGATGACCCTTCATTAAATTGGTGGATTTATTATACACTGTGTAATGCACTGTTTACAGGAACCTGTACTTGGACAGCTGGAAAAATATTAAGGCAAAAAGGTTCTTGGCTAAAACCATCAGTAGGAGCAGGGGTTGGTTCATTAATTGGAAATTTATTGGTTTACGGCTTAAAAACGTCGTCCCTTTCCACAAGGGGTACCATAGCAATAAGTATCCTTTGTGTTGCCCCCCTATAGCTGCAGTAATAGGGTTTAATGTAAAATGAGGTATAAAATGAACAAGAAGATAAGCCTATTGGGTGTCTGTTTTGCCATTGTTTTCATACAAATGTTAGGCAAGTTACTCTTTCAAAGTAATTGTGAAATACCCATTTTCGTCACTGAAATGTGGGAAATGGGGTCAAATCTCTACATTCTACATTATCCTTTTGACAAGAAATGTTTTTTTGAATAGTATAACATTATGGCGCGGGCATTAAGGATTCAATTTCCTGATGCTGTTTTTTAATATTATGGTGCGGTGTATTTATTGCGGCGGTTGCGGGAGCGGATGGATAGGGATAAGAATTTGCGCAAACGTTATACTGAAGTAGAAGCGAAGGTGCGAAATGAATGTAGAATGCAGAGATTTGACCCCCAACCCGTTCCTTCGTTGAAGTGCCCGAACAGCGAACTGAAAAACGGGCAGCAAAACCGCATAACGAAAAACAGATTCGTTGAGTGTCTATTTTGTGCGGTTGGATACTGAAGGATATGAAAGAATAGAAAATACAAAATTGGTAAGATAATTATTTATTTCTACAAGAGATTATGTTCAGAAAAAGAGTAATAACCTTCTTCTGCAATAATGATGTGGTCAATGATTCTTATCCCGATTATATCACCAGCATTTTTTATTCTTTCCGTAATCTTTAAATCGTCTTCAGAAGGTTTTAGAACACCGCTCGGGTGATTGTGTATTAAAAATAATCCGCTGGCATTTTCAATAATCGCAAATTTAAAGACTTCTCTCGGATGGGTTAGACTCGCATCAAGTATGCCTTTGGAGATTGTGGTATCTTTTATCAACGCATTCTTTCCGTCCACTGCCGCAACCTTGAATAGTTCCTGTTTTAAACTGCCAATGAGTGGTGCATAATAGTCATAGAGGTCCT
>JBDRWD010000035.1 GCA_039802205.1 candidate division WOR-3 bacterium | reverse complement strand
ATAGAAAGAGATATAATCACAGGAGTAAAGAGCATGATTAATTCAATTCTAAAACTATACTCTTATTCGCCTGAGAATCTAAATTTATTTTGGGTAAGATTTTATTTTGATGAAAGACGGAATTTATGAGTAATGCTGGGACGTATCCAATTTGATCGGATTATTTTATGCGAGTAGTTTAGAGCAAGTATTTTTGCGGAGGCTGAAGCCTCACCCTACATTTTTTGAATCCCTCGCCAAAAGGAGAACCGTAGACAAGTTTTTTAAGAAGCGAGAGAGAAAAACGCCTCTATTTTCCTGTATTCCGCTCTTCTGCCTTTGTTAATATATCTCCAGATACTTATCAATCTCCCATTTTGAAACCTGGATGGAGTATTCGTTCCATTCGCGCAGTTTTATCTCGTAGTATTTTTCAAAGAGAACATCGCCAAGGACTTTTTTTACCAGTTCACTTTTGCGATAAAATTCCAAGGCTTCCCACAAAGACCGGGGTAAGACATCAATACCCTTGGTCTGCAAATCAATACTCTCAAACTGGTAAACATTCTCTTCCACTGGTTTCGGAGGTCTGAGTCTCTTTTTCACACCATCCATACCCGCTTCCAGAATAACACTGAAGGCTAAATAGGGATTGGCACAGGGGTCAACTGATCGAAGCTCTAACCGCGTGCTATTTAATCTATTCTTAGTAATCTGGGGTACGCGCACCAGTGCTGAACGATTCATCCTTCCCCAGCAGATATAAACCGGTGCTTCGAAGCCGGAAACAAGTCTTTTGTATGAGTTCACAATCGGCGAAATCACCGCGGAAATTTCTTTTATGTGATTCAAGAGTCCTGCAAGATAATGGTAGGCAATCTCTGAAAGACCATAAGCATCCTTCGGGTCCGCAAAAATATTCTTACCATTCTTGAAGATGCTCTGGTGGGTATGCATCCCAGATCCTGCCATTCCAAATAGCGGTTTGGGCATGAATGTCGCATAGAGATTATGTTCTTCTGCTACCCGTTTTATCACCATTTTCGCGGTGAGGATATTATCGGCAAGGTGGAGGGCATCGCAATATCGTAGATCAATCTCATGCTGGCTTTTGCCTACTTCATGATGACCGGCTTCCACCACAATTCCGAATTGCGCGAGTTTTTCACACATCTGCTTGCGCACCCGTAATGCCAAATCACCACCCAAATCGAAATAACCTACCTGATCATGGAGTAATGGCATTATCTTTGACCCATCCCGCTGGAAGAGGTAGAACTCCAGCTCCGCACCCACATTAAATTCCATGTGATTTTTCTGAAGTGTGGAGAGGGCGCGTTTGAGCAAACCTCGGGGATCAACAGGGGAAGGTCGATGGTCCGGACCATAGACATCACAGATAAAACGGGCAGTATCTTCGGTTGCCCACGGGATGATGCGAAAGGTCGAAAGGTCCGGCTTTAAAAACATATCGCTCTCGCAGATCCGACCAAAGCCTTCGACCGAGGAACCATCAAACCATATCCCATCGCTAATCGCCTTATCCAATTCGTTGGTGGTTATGGTGAGATTCTTTATTGAGCCCAAAATATCCGAGAACCAAAGATCGATGAATTTTATATTGTATTTTTTTATCTCCTTGATTATTTCTCCTTTGGTCATTTCTTCTTCCTCTTTTTTACTCCAATATATTCGCCGATCGCCTTCGCCTGGGTGAAGAGTAAAAGATAGTCAGGACCACCTGCTTTGGAATCGGTTCCTGACATGTTGAACCCACCAAAAGGATGGACTCCCACCAAGGCACCGGTGCATTTCCGGTTGATGTAAAGATTTCCGACAAAGAACTCCCTCTTAGCCTTTTCTATCTTCTTTCTATTTTTGGTATAAACCGCACCGGTCAGACCGTATTCAGAATCGTTGGCAAGTTCCAGGGCATGATCAAAATTCCGTGCCCTGATTACCGCGAGGACTGGACCGAATATCTCCTCCTGGAAGATACGTGCCTTGGGACTGTCAATCTCAATCACCGTCGGTCTTATAAACCATCCTTCATCGCCCGCGGGTTCTCCACCACAAACCAGCCGACCCTCAGACTTTCCGATGTTGATATACTCCATAATGGAATTATAAGCACTCTGGCTGATCACTGGACCCATATAATTCTCATAATATTTAACCGGTCCGACCTTTATCGCCTCCACCCGTGGAATAAACTTCTCCATGAATTTTTCATAAATTTTGTCATCAAGGATCAATCGTGAACAAGCTGAACACTTCTGTCCCTGATAACCATAGGCTGAGACCAGCACCCCATTTACCGCACTATCGATATCCGCTTCGGAATCTACGATGATCGCATCCTTGCCGCCCATTTCGGCAACCACTCTTTTTATCCAGATCTGCCCGGGTTGGGTCTTTGCTGCCTGTTCCACAATCCGCAAGCCGACTTCCTTGGAACCGGTAAAGGCAATGAAACGCGTCTTGGGATGGCGCACCAGATAATCGCCAGCCAGAGCTCCGGGTCCGGTTACAAAATTCACCACGCCGGCAGGAACCTTTGCTTCTTCTACGATTTCCATAAATTTATAGGCGATCGTCGGCGTCTCACTTGAAGGTTTAAGGATAACCGTATTCCCACAAACGAAAGAGGCGGTCGTCATCCCCGTGAGTATCGCCATTGGGAAGTTCCAGGGTGGGATGACCACACCCACACCTAATGGAATGTATATCTGAATATCTCTTTCACCTGGATACTGGATGAGTTTTGGACCCTTATCATACCGCAATGCCTCCCGACCATAGTATTCACAAAAGTCTATAGCCTCAGCAATGTCAGCATCCGCCTCATTCCAATTTTTACCTGCCTCAAAGACAAGCCAGGCATCGAGTTCCAAGCGCCGCCGGCGCATGATGTTAGCCATCTTAAATAAATAATTTGCCCTGACTTTTGCCGGTGTATATTGCCAGGTTTTAAAAGTCTCGAGTGCTGCTTCCATCGCCTGTTCGGCAATCTTCTCATCTGCTTTCTGGAAGACGCCCACAACCTGGTCTTTTTTTGAAGGATTATAAGAAATCAGCTTATTGCTTGTCTTAATTCTTTTACCCCCGATGATAAGATCATATTCCCGACCAAATTGGGCTTCTACCTCAGCCAGGGCTTTTTCCATCTTCTTTCTATTTTCCAACTTTGTAAAATCCGTATAAGGTTCATTTCTGAATGGCTTCATATCAAATACCTCCTTCTGCCACCAATTATAGCGAAATATTGATCAAAGTCAATAAATTTACTCCCAACTTAAAACCTACCAAGGGAATATTTCAGGTCTATCCTTGAGTTATATTCCTAACGACACATCCGTTGACCAGAAAATTCTTATCCCTCGATTAAAAAACGCACTATCTGCCGATTTGCTCGAGCAGAGCAGTGGTCCTAATTAACCAGCCGCCGGCTCCTATCTTATTAAATAGGCGCTGGGCTTGAATCAAGTAGTGCTGGGCATCTTTTAATTTCTTCTTTTCTTTCAACATTTCTCCATAATAATAATAACTTTTTGCAATCTCAAATTTCTGCTTTAAACTTAAAAAAATCTTTATTGCCGCTTTAAACTTATTTTCTACCGTCTTTAACTCATCAATAGTACCTTGGGCAAGCATTCTCGCCTCCAGCAGAAGTATTTCACCCTGATCTTTGGGTGAACTTATCTCAAGGGCTAATCTCCGGGCTTGCTGAAAATAGTATTGAATGCGGGTAAATTTTTTTTGGGCAAATAATAACTCACAATAGGCAAAATATACTCGCATCAAAATTTCTTTTTTTCCAATTTTTTTAGTACTTCTTTCCGCCCTTTTTAAAAACCTGAGAGCCGCTTTAAAATTTTGCAGCATAAGATTAAGATTTGCCAGATGAATGAGCGCGATGTTCAAATTTGCTAAATCCTTAACTCTCTCGCTGATGGTCAATGCCTTCTGGAGGTGAAAAAGTGCCTGGTTGAAATTGCCTTGGATCGTATAAAGGTAGCCTAAATTATTATGGATACCCCTCAAATCGTTAGGATTGCCAATCCTCTCCCGTAGTGCTTTCGCTTTTTCAAAATAAACGATCGCATTTCGATAATTACCTAAGATGCTGTAAACACTGCCAATGTTGTTATAGGCGACTGCCTCTTCACGCATCGTGCCTACTTTTTTCGCAATCAACGCGGCTTGGAAAAAATACCGTAAGGCGGTAGGGTAAGCACCCTGGGTATAAAAAATTACCCCGATATTAATACAACTTTCGGCAATCCTTTCATTATCACCAATTTTTTTTCTAATCTGTAAACTCTTTTTGAAATATCTCAGCGCCTCGCTATTTTTACCAAGTGCATGGTAGATCGTCCCAATATTGTTCAAAGTATAACCCAATCCAATAAGTGCTTGGGTATTATTTTGCAACCGCAGGCTCTTTTTGTAAAAAGCCAATGCCTTCTTATACTCGCCGAGGGAATCATAGACAAGGGCGATATTATGGAGGTTACAAGCAAGATTTTCGATATATCGATATCTGCTATTAATCCGCCAAGATTTCTTATGGTATTCTAAAGCCTTTTTGTAATTATTCTGGGAATAGTAAAAAAGTGCCAGTTTGTTATATCCAGCAGCAATTCTTTGAAAATCTTTGATTTTTCTGGAAAAGCAAATCGCCCGGGTTGATGTCTCAAACATTGCTTTATACTGATTCAGGGAGTGATAAATATCGCTCAACTGTAAAAAGCCATCGGCCATCAATTTATCATCCTGGATTCTTTGCGCAACTTTTATTGCGGCATAAGTATCCCTCAGTGCTAAACGGTTTTTCCCCAGGATGTTCCAGACCGCGGCCCTACTCAACAATGCCTTGGTAAATAGCATTACAATATTTGGAAAATTGCCGGACTGACCCATTAGCTCTGCTATTGAATAATATTCAGCCGGAACAAAAAGTCAAGGTAATGTTGACTTTTATCTTATTTGACGTATAATATAACTATGAAAATGTTGCGAGCCAGATCAAAATATCTGATCCTTTGGTGTATTATCCTTCTCCAACCCTTGTGTAGTAAAAAACATAACCATGGTCCGATGGTCACAGTCAACCCACTGGAAAACACCGATTCAATATTTGCCAACCCCGGAATGGGCTGGCAGACATTCTACCGGGCGGCGGATAATGACCCGAATCTTGCCGGGTTGCCCACAACGACAATCTATCGGCGTTTCAGCTGGTACGAATTAGAACCCACCCCCGGAAATTTTAACTTTGCCCTTTTTGAAGACTGGTTGAACCGGGCAAAGAAAAACGGACAGCGATTGGCCTGGCGTTTGATGATCGCCGCAAGCGGCCTCTCTTCTTCAGTCCCTTTATTGGGTTATGCACCCCTCTGGTTGATTGATGAAGGTGCGAGTGGTTGGATCTATTATTACGATGGAAACGAGAATAACCAGCAAGATCCCAATGAGCCGGATATATGGACACCAGACCTCGCCGATTCGGTAACAGACTATTATCACACCCGTCTTGTCCAGGAATTTGCTCGGCGTTACTATCTAAATCCCTACCTGGACATCATTGATATCGGCTCAGTAGGGTTATGGGGTGAATGGCATTTTTATGCCACAAAAATCAAGCAAATCGTGGGAAATCCTCCGAGTGGGGGCACGGTGGGTGGAAGAATTCCCATGTATTCAGAAGGTGTCCGAAAAAGAATTATTGATCTATGGAACCAATCTTTTCCCAGCACCCCCAAGGTGATGTTGATTGGCGATTCGCTGGGCATGTATTATGCTACAAACATACTCCGAACCGGCTGGCGTGCAGACTCCTGGGGAGACATGAACTGGCATATGCCTTATTTTTATGACCAGCAATTACAAAAAACCAATGCTACACAAGCCTGGAAAAACGGTCCAGTGGCTTTGGAACCAGGCTGGAATATGGAATACTGGCAGTCGCAGGGATGGGATATTGACTACATTCTACAATGGGCGATTGACCACCATGCCTCTTATATCCAGAACAAAAGTGCGGTTATCCCTTCTGCCTGGATACCCAAAATCAAAAATGCCTTAAAAAAAATTGGTTATCGGTTAGTCCTTCGTGAATTTCAATATCCAGAATATGTTTATAAAAATTCCCCCTTTGAAATTAATATGGTCTGGGAGAACACTGGCTCAGCACCGTCTTACTGGGATTATTACCTATATCTCCAATTAAGAAAAGAAATCAATAATGTATTAGTGAAATGGGATTCGCCTGCCCTGCTCTCCATAAAGGGCTGGCTTCCCGGATTACGGAATGAAAAAGTAGTAATCACACTTCCTGAAGAATTACCCACTGGTGAATATGATATTTATCTGGGTATCTTCAGCCCTTTTGCCGAACATACCCATCCCAACTTAAAATGTATCAAACTGGCAATCCAAAATTCTGCGGATGCGGAGGGTTGGTATTTATTGAGCTCGATAGAAGTTAGATAGCCGTTCCCGGGATGCGTGCCTTACTCGTCAATCCCTGGATATACGATTTTAAAGCATTTGACTTCTGGAATAAACCAGTAGGACTCCTAATCGTTGCTGACATTTTAAAAAAGGCTGGATTTGAAATTGACTTTATTGATTGTCTGGACCGGGCAAGCCCTTATTTTAGAACCGAAACCAAAACCGATATCTTCGGGCGCGGGAAGTATCATTATGAGGTTGTGGAGAAACCGCGGCTCTATAAAGACATTCCCCGGAAATACAAACGCTATGGAATACCTGAAGAATCATTCCGAGAAATCATAAAAAAAGTCAAGCCGCCAGATTTGATATTGGTCACCTCTTCAATGACCTATTGGTATCTCGGGGTTGTTAATGCGATAAGAATTCTTAAAGAACATTTTCCTAAAATACCAGTGGTGCTTGGAGGATTGTATGCTACACTCTGTAAAGATCATGCCCAAAGGCACTCAGGTGCGGACTGGGTTATAGTTGGAGATGCGGAAACAGGACTACCTAAATTCCTGAAAGAACATGGTTATTTAAAAAAAGAAATAGAAAATAATACCCCAATGCCTGATTTCTCAATCTACGGGAAGCTAAACTATGGAGTCGTCATTACCTCACGGGGTTGTCCTTTTGGTTGTACTTATTGTGCTACAAAAGTTCTTTCACCCCGCTTCTTTTACTATGACAATAACCTAATAATCAAGCAGATCAGATATTTCGCTACCCGCACTAATAATTTAGCTTTTTTTGATGATGCCTTGCTCTGCAATCCGCATTTTCCGGAATTATTACAGATGATTATAAAAGAAAAACTTCGTCTCAATCTTCACAGTTCAAATGGTTTACATTGCCGATTTATTACTGAACCAATTGGTAGATTGATGTTCCAAGCCCATTTCCAGACGATGTATCTGAGTTTAGAAACCATCAATCCCGAGGTTCAGATCAGAACCGGGAATAAAGTGAACACCGACGAATTTTTAAAGGCGGTAAAAATACTTATCGGAGTAGGTTTTTCCCCTCAACAAATTCATGTCTATCTCCTTTACGGCATGCCCGGGCAATCCCCTGAAGAGGTTATTGATGGAATAAGATTATGCCACAGTTTAGGGATTCATCCCCACTTATGCGAGTTCTCGCCCATACCTTTTACCGAGGAATTTTCTAAGACTGGTTTTACCCTCCAGACCGACCCTCTTTATCATAATAATCATTTCTTCACCTGGTATTATCCAGAACCCAAATTTGAACTTTATCGGGTGGTAAAAAAAGCACTTTCCAGTAAAAAATAGAATTTTATTGACAAATCATCGGTTTTAAATAAAATAGGTTGTGCATCGGCAGTTTGCGCTTTTAATCCTGGTATTTTTCAGTTGTAGCAATAGAACAGGTGATATCGTCATCGCCGGTTCGACATCGGTTCAACCCTTCATTGAGAAACTTGCCGAGGAGTTTATGGCAAAAAAACCTCATGTCAAAATCAATGTCCAGGGTGGTGGTTCTACAGCCGGGATTCAAGCGGTGTTTAATCGTACCTGCGCCATCGGCACCTCATCACGCCATCTTCATCCTGAGGAACAAGGACTACATCAGTTCGTCATGGCGATCGATGGCATTGCCATCGTCGTCCATCCTTCCAACCCTGTCTCCAATCTCAGTCATGAGCAGTTGCGAGATATTTTTGCAGGAAAGATTACCAACTGGAAAGAAGTCGGTGGCCGTAACGAAAAGATCTTTGCTGTCACCCGTGAAGAAGGCTCAGGCACCCGGGGTGCTTTTGAAGAATTGATTATGCACGAAACCGCAATCAGTGATGCCTGTCTGGTCCAGGATTCCAACGGTGCGATAAGGGAAATAGTCGCCACCACCCCTCAGGCAATTGGCTATATCTCGGCAGGACTTGTCGACCACCGAGTAAAAGCCCTCGCCATTGATAGTGTCTCCCCTACTATGGAAAATTATAAAAATGGTCACTATAAATTTATAAGACCCTTTTTATTGCTCACCCTTGAAGAACCGAAGGGATTGATAAAAGAATTTATCGATTATGTCCTTTCTGAGGAAGCCCAGGAAATATTAAGGCGTGAAGGTTTGATTCCGATAAATTTTATTAAATGAAGGAACAATTATCGGAAAAATTTTTGCTCATTATCTCATTCTCTGCGATCGTCTCCCTTTTATTGATTACGATATTTATCTTTGCCCAGGGTATGCCGTTGATCTTTAAGGCCGGCTTTAAAAATTTCTTTTCTGCGCATTGGGCACCGACCAAAGGTAATTTCGGTATTCTTTCCATGATCATCGGCTCTTTGTTTGTTACAATTGGAGCCCTCCTCATCGGTGTGCCCCTTGGTTTAGCCTGTGCGATCTTCCTCGCTGAATTCTCACCGCCAGTGACCCAGAAGATATTAAAACCAGTGATTGAACTTCTTGCCGGGATACCCTCGGTGGTGTATGGCTTTATTGGGATTGTAATCCTCGTGCCCCTGGTAAGAAATCTTTTTGGTGGTTCAGGTTTTTCCGTCCTTACCTCAGCCCTGGTTCTGGGTATAATGATACTACCCACTATTGTCAGCATTTCCTATGATTCAATCCTTGCCGTTCCCCAGACCTATCGGGAAGGTTCTTATGCCCTTGGTGCGACCAAATGGCAAACCGTCTGTATGGTTTTATTTCCAGCCGCGCGCTCGGGCATAATCGCCTCCATCATCCTGGGCATGGGAAGGGCAGTGGGTGAAACGATGGCGGTGATCATGATCGCAGGCAATGCCTTAAGGATTCCGCATTCCATTCTCGACCCTGTCCGAACCTTGACTTCCACAATCGCCCTGGAACTTGGTTATTCAACCGGAGATCATCGTTTGGCCCTCTTTGCCTGCGGTTCAATTCTATTTATCATCATCATTATATTGAATGTCATCGCCATCAGCATCGCCAAACGAGAATGACCATCAGGATCGGACCCCGTACTAGTCAGTTAATTGCTTACACCGCTCTTCTGGTGTGCACTGTATTGGTGATAACAATTTTGATTTTCATCATTGGTTTTGTATTAAGACACGGACTGGCAGCGATAACCTGGGAGTTTTTAACGCAGCCCACTAAGGCAATGGGACGGGAAGGAGGTGTGTTTCCTTCCATAATCGGGACATTGATGGTGACTCTGGTAGCGATCGCTATCGCCACCCCTTTAGGTGTTGGGAGTGCCTTGTATTTGACCGAATACACCAAAGGCGGATGGATAAGGCGTATCATCAGTTTTGGTGCAGACTGCCTTGCTGGAGTTCCTTCCATAATCTTCGGGCTTTTTGGGTTTATCTTCTTTGTGATCACACTCAAACTGGGCTGGAGTATCTTATCCGGAGGTTTGACCCTGGCGGTGATGATCCTCCCCACAATCATAAGGACATCTGAGGAAGCAATCAAGGCCGTGCCCAAGGCTTATCGGGAAATAAGTTATTCGTTAGGGGTGGGTAAAATTGATACCATCTTAAGGATTGTTTTACCAACGGCATTCCCTGGGATTGCAACCGGTATAATATTAGGGATAGGTCGGGCAGTGAGCGAGACAGCCGCAGTTATCTTCACTGCTGGTTCCTCATTGAATATGCCCACAAGCATCCTTTCATCTACCCGGACCCTCGCAGTTCACTTCTATATCCTTGCCCGTGAAGGTATATCCATGCAGAATGCCTATGGCACTGCCGCGGTACTTGTCATAAGCATTTTGATCATAAACTTCATCGCTTATCGGCTGATGCACCGATTTATTGCCCGATATTATTGAAATATGACTGAGCCCAAAATTGAGATAGACAATTTTAACCTTTACTACGGAACTTTCCATGCCCTGAAAAACATCAATCTCAAAATCTATCCCAATGAAATACTTGCAGTTATCGGTCCGGCGAACTCCGGCAAAAGTTCACTATTGCGGGCAATCAACCGCCTTGTGGAACTCGATGGTGCTATCTCTCAGGGTACAATAAAGATTGATGGTGTCAAACATACCGAAATCCCAGTAAATGAATTGCGCCGAAGGATTGGAATGATATTTGCGACACCCGTGGTCTTGCCGGGTACGATTTATAAAAATATCACCTATGGACCGAAGATGCATAACAAATACACCCGGAAGGAACTTGATGAACTGGTCTACTTCTCTCTTACCTCTGCTGGACTTTGGGAGGAGGTGAAAGACCGTTTATGGGATTCCGCCTCATGCCTCTCCGGCGGTCAACAACAGAGATTGTGCATCGCCCGGACTATCGCCCTCCAACCCGAGGTAATCATGATGGACGAACCCTGCTCTGGTTTAGACCCTATATCCACCGCCAAGATTGAAAAGACGATGTTGGATTTAAAAGAAAAATTTACCTTTATTCTTGTGACGAATAATACAAAGCAGGCGGCTCGGGTGAGTACTCGCACCGCTTTCTTTCTCAACGGGGAACTTATTGAAGTCGGTCCCACGGAACAGATCTTCACTGCCCCTAAAGACAAACGCACCAATGATTATATCATCGGGAGGTTTGGATGATTATCAAAACGATCAATCTTAATCTTTTTTATGGGAAATTCCAGGCATTAAAGAATATCAATCTCGAAATAAAAGAAAATCGGATAACTGCCCTCATCGGTCCATCGGGGTGTGGCAAAAGCACACTTCTGCGCGTCTTTAACCGAATGAACGATCTCATCCCGCATGTAAAAATCACTGGGAGTGTCATAGTTGATAACGAGGATATCTATTCACCACTGTGTGATTTAATTTTCTTAAGGAAAAAGGTGGGCATGGTTTTCCAGCGCCCCAATGCCTTTCCCCTCTCTATATTTGATAATGTCGCCTATGGACCACGGGTCTGGGGTATAACAAATAAAAATATCCTTGAAGGAATCGTGGAAAGGTCGCTCCGGGCGGTGGGAATGTTTGACGAGGTAAAAGACATATTAAAAAAATCTGCCCTTACCCTTTCCCTGGAAAGACAACAGCGGCTCTGTATCGCCCGACTTCTGGCAGTGGAACCAGAAATCCTGTTGATGGATGAACCCTGCTCTGCCCTGGACCCGATTGCCACTGCTCGGATCGAAGAATTGCTGGTGGAATTAAAGAAAAATTATACCATTGTCATTGTCACCCACAACATGCAGCAGGCCGCAAGGATTGCGGATGATGTAGGATTTATGCTGCTGGGTGAACTGGTTGAGTTTGATAAAGCAACGAAAATCTTCACTAACCCTGCTGATGTGCGGACCTTCAATTACATCAGCGGCAGGTTCGGATAAAACGGGAGGAATGATGGGTAGCTATTTTGACGAAGAATTGAAGACTTTAAAAAATGAAGTCCTCGCCATGGCCACCCTTGTTGAAGAATCAATAAGCAAATCGCTGGAGGCCTTAAAAAAACGCGACCTTAAACTTGCCCGGGAAATCCGGGAGATTGATCGGCGCATTGATAAAATGGAGATTGCGATTGAGGAAAAATGTATTGAATTGATTGCCCGACACCAGCCGGTAGGCTCGGATTTGCGTTTTTTGATCGGCGTAATCAAAATGAATAATGACCTGGAACGGATGGGCGACCATGCGGTGAATATCGCTGACTGTGTAACCTTTCTTGTAGACCAACCACGGATAAAACCGGTCACCAATATCTGGACAATGGCAAAAATCGTCAACGAAATGTTAAAAGAGAGCGTGGAGAGTTTTGTCACCAATGATGCGGTGCGCGCCCAGAAGGTCTGTGAAAGGGACAGCACAGTGGATGAGATGCGCAACGAGGTAATCCGGATAATGTTGACTTACATGTTGGAAGAACCGGATAAGATCGGTGCTGCCATCCAGTATTTTCTAGTGGCAAAAAATCTGGAACGCATCGCTGACCTTTCGACCAATATCTGCGAGGATACCATCTATATCAGTCAGGCACGAATCATCAAACACCACATTGAAGAAGAGAGAAAACAACAGGCATAAAATTCAATATCGGGAAGTGTCAACCTAAATCAACGGATTTGCATAATCTTTTCCGCGGCGCAGTTTTTAATCTCCGGGGAAAGGGCGATCATCTTTGCATTCTGATAATAGTGGCGGGCGCTTGCTGTATCACCGATTATCTGCGCCACATCACCAGCTAAAAGCAAAGCCCGGGCTGAATCATCCCGTCTTTCTTTAAAAGCCTGGCTTGCCCGGAGATAACAATCCAATGCCAGCTTATAATCTTTTAACTCTAAACCGATTTCCCCCAGTTCCAGTAATTTCTCCGGTTGCTCCGGTGCTCTTTTCAGTTGATCAAGAAGTAGTTCTTTCGCTTGGAGATAATCACCCTGCTCTTTAAAAATCCTGAGCAGGAGTTCATACGCCTCGTCAATAAATGGCGAGGTAGGGAAATCCCGGAGCAAGGTCTGGAGCAATAAGATTGCCTCATCTCTAAATCCCATGCGGTAGTATATTGCGGAAATCTCTTTCAACGCCCGATCCTGAAAATCTTCAATGGCATGCAATTTCGTCCAGCAGGCAAGGGCTGAATCATAGCGTTGTTCTTCCTGATATAGATTTGCCAGATCCACAAGTGCCAGGGCATAAAATTGCGTGGTATCTTTACGGTCAATGATCATCTGCAAAGTCTTTTTATACGCATCCACATCACCGAGCAATTTATTCACTTGGGCGAGCAGAGCGGTTGCTTCATTTATTACCGGTGTTTCCGGATAGGTCTGGAGCAAGCGCTGCAGGAGAGCACGGGCGGAATAAAATTCCTTCTGGTTAACATAGATACGCGCCAAACGGAGCATTGTGGGAGCGACAATTCCTCCAGTACGAGTGGTATCCTGATGCTCACTGAGAAAATTTTCAAGGGCATCTTCCAGGGTTGGATATTTTCCCAGATGATACGCACATTCATAAATCTTCAAGTCGAGTTCGGCTTTTAATTTCTCATCTGTGGCCCTTCCTTTTGCCTGCTGATAAGTCCTTAAGGCGGTCCGGTATTTTTGCAATTGAAAATAAACATCACCAATACCTGTGATACTAGGAAGTGTATATTTAGAAGCGGGATAAATCTGAACCAGGCTCTGCCAGCACTCAAGTGCCCGATTGAATTCGCCATTCTGGTAGGCATCAACGCCTTGATAAAAGAGCGCGGAATCTTCTACAACGGATGGAGTTTGGTAGATGAGGAATGGTAGTAAAAAACTACTCCAGGGGGACATTCGTAACACAGATTTTTATCAATTTATGAGACCTGGTGTCATAGACAAAAAGCATTTGATAACCAGCATAAATCGGGTCTTTATAAATATGAGCAAAATAGCGAAGAACTAAAAATTTGTGCCCCTCATCAAGCCAGGTAAATTTGTATTGATAAATAAGGTCTTCTTTAATATCAAAAAAATGTTTTGTAATCCAAGGTAGTAAATCAATATTCCTCTCTATTTCCCGACGATACCTTTCCACCAATCTTTCATATTTGCCCGGGTGGGGCATATAAATGAGCGTTCCCCGGTAATCACCTCTTTCTACACTTTCAAAATTCCCCTGGCGGATCTTCTGCCAGATATCAGGATGGGAACAAAAAACTCCCCACAAGCCCACTCCCAGAAATAATAGGGCTTCAACTCTTACCGATTTCATTCTGCCCGGGGATGTTTCAGCCGATAAATCTTTTTGAGGTGTTCGGTCGTGAGATGAGTATAGATCTGAACAGTGGATAAAGAAGCATGCCCAAGCAATTCCTGGACCGCCCTCAAATCCGCCCCATTTTCCAAAAGATGTGTCGCAAAACTGTGACGGAGGATATGGGGATTGGTGCCTGAGGCATCAGCGAGACGCTTCAAATGTTTATTGACTATGCGCTGCAATGAACGGGTGGTGAGCCGTCCTCCCCGATGATTCAAAAAAAGTGCCGGAGGACTATTGGGTTTTTTCTGTTCACTACGCATGGGCAGATAGCGCAAAATTGACTGTTTTGCCATCCGACCCAAGGGAACAATTCTCTCTTTCTTCCCTTTCCCTCTGATTTTTACCTCCTCACGATCGAAATCCACATCCTCAAGATTTAATCCAACCAGTTCCTGGGCACGGAGTCCACAGGAATATAATACCTCCAGAATCGCCTTATCCCTTGGATTGTCAATCTCCAATCCCCTTTTTATCTGCTCATAGGTAAGAAATCCTGGTAGGTGTTTTTTAATTTTCGGCGTTTTTATACCCACTAATGGATTATTTGCAATCAAGTTGAGTTTCTTTAAGGTCTTGAAGAAGGTCCTTATTGCCGATAAGCGTCTTGCCGCCGTGCGGGTATCAAATCCATATTTTAAAAGAAAGGTCAAATATTGGACAATTTCGTTTCTGTCAAATTTTTCAATCCCCTTTTCTTGCAAATAATTCAAAAACTGTGTAATATCAATGCGGTAATTACGCAGAGTATGTTCTGAATAGTTTCTCTCCTTTCTTAAATAGTCAATAAAATCAACAAGCTTACTCTTCAGATATTGTAAATCCATGGGCTACATTTATTTTAATCCTCTTTTTGCATCTGTCAAGTACATTCCCAGTTACTGCCAGTGGCCAGGAATTTGCGTTTTACAGAATTGGCACTTCCCCTTTTTGATATTAACCTGTAAAATGCGATAACCCTTCCTTTCGATTAGTATCTTCCGGCATTTAGGGCAATAGGTATTTTCTTCTTTTATTCCCGGTACATTCCCAATATATACATAATGCAAACCGACCTTTTGGGCAATCTTTGCCGCCTTCTGTAGGGTCTCAATCGGCGTCGGCGGAATGTTCTGTAATTTATATTGGGGATAAAATCGAGAAAAATGGATTGGTACTTCTCTTCCCAGCTCATCCCTTATCCATTCGCACATTTGTTTTATCATCTTTTCATCGTCATTCTTGGTGGGAATGATCAAATTCGTAATCTCAAGCCAAACCCCATTCTTTTTGAGTGTCTTTAATGTATCAAGCACAGGTTGTAGTGTGCCACCCGTGATATCTTTATAGAAATCCTCACTGAATCCCTTTAAATCCACATTGGCACCATCCAAATATTTGATCAATTCTTCCAATGGCTCTTGATTGAGATATCCGTTGGAATGATAGATATTAAGGATACCGTGGTCGCGGGCTAATTTGGCAATATCCAACATATATTCATAAAAGACCGAAGGCTCAGTGTAAGTATAAGCGATTGTTGGAGTCTTGTACTGGAGCGCAAGTTCCACCATCTTTTGCGGTGAAATTTCAATGTTATCGGTCTCCTCAGGACTCGCCTGTGATATATCCCAGTTCTGGCAATTTTTACATGTAAAATTACAACCGGCAGTTGCCAAAGAAAGTGCCGTCGTGCCGGGCAAAAAATGAAACAATGGTTTTTTCTCAATCGGATCAATATGAACCGCACAGGGGTTGGAGTAGACGAGGGTATAATAATCTCCATCAATGTTCTTTCGGGCTCGACAGAACCCCTTTTTACCTTGAGGCACGATACACATGCGGGGGCACAAATGACATTTTACAATTTTGTTCGGTAGTTTTTCATAATATCGGGCGGGCTTTGGTAGAATCAAACCAGTTTTAATCTCCAGTTCCTTGCCAATCAATTTTTTTAACAAATCCGAGAAAAATAGACCACCGAGTAGAAACCTCCCCCCCATCTTAAGAAACTGGCGCCGGCTCAATGTCTTTTCGAAAAAGACCATAGGGAATTATAGAAACGATAAAGCGAAAGTCAACAGTCACTACACATTTCAAGACCCGATTTCTATTCCCTGCCAAAAACTTCTTTCTAATTTTTACCCCAAATGTACCACTTTTGCATCCGTGATCTTCGCTATCTGCACATCCTTGATACCAAAACTTTCGCCTTTTATATTCACTCCCAAAAAATATCTCAAAAGTTCAATCTTTAAACTTGTTCAAAAATTTTCTGAATCGTCACTGCATTTTTTTCTTGATTTTTTGATTAAATAAAATATAATTAACCTCGGTTATAAGAAAAAAGGAGGTATCTGATGGAAATAAAAGGCTATAATATGCCCGAGGATTTATATTATCATGAAGAGGATGCCTGGGTAAGGATTGAGAGTGACGGAACCTGTACAATCGGCATGGATGATTTCTATCAAAAACAGGCCGGCGATACTACTTATGTGGACCTGCCATTTGAAGGCGACACAATCACCCAGGGCGAGACCTGTGGTAAGATCCAATCATCAAAATGGGTAGGTAAGTTTGTAGCCCCAATCTCCGGAGAAATTATTGCCGTCAACCATGAACTGGAAAATGACTGCCGGCTTATCAACAAGGACCCCTATGGCGCTGGGTGGATAATAAAGGTAAAACCATCCAATCTTGAGGAAGAATTAAAAAAGCTCGCCCATGGGCCTGAAGCCCTTCAGAAATTTATTGACGACCATATTGCCAAGGCCCAGAGGGGTGGATAACATCCCTTTTTTTTAAATTCTAATTTTCTAATCGAGGGGGGTTCATGGAACTCCAGATTCCCTACGGTAAAGATGAAAAGTTGAATGTCAGGGTTCCGGACGCAAATGTGCTGGCGGTTGTCCATCCAAATGAAGTAGAAAAACAGAACGAAACCGAAATCCTCCTGCGGGCGATTGAACGACCCATCAATTCAAAAAAGTTTAAAGATTTTTTAGCGGACGCCCGGGATGTTTTGTTCATTGTCAATGATGCCACCCGACCAACACCAACCGCTAAGGTCCTCGATATCCTCTATGACCAGATCAAAGACCAGAATATAAAATTCATCATTGCCACCGGTGTTCATCGCGCTCCGACCCCGGAAGAATTTGACTTTATCTTCGGCAAATACTACCCAATTTTTAAAGAACGCATCCATGTCCATGACTGCAAAAAAGAGGAAGATATGGTCTATATCGGCACCTCCAAGAATGGAACCGAGATGTATGTTAACCGGTTGGGGATGGAAGCACATAAGATTGTTATCATTGGCTCAGTAGAACCCCATTATTTTGGAGGATACACAGGAGGAAGAAAATCATTCCTTCCCGGCATCGCCTCACGCAAGACCATCGAACAAAATCATAAACATGCCTTAAAGCTCTCAGCCCAGGCGCTCGTCCTTGACGGTAATCCGGTCCACGAAGATATGATTGATGCTTTAAAGACAATCGAAGACAAAGAAATTTTTTCCATCCAAACCGTGCTTGATGGCGAAAGGAACCTTTATGCCGTCACCAGCGGGCATATCCACGATTCGTTTTATGCAGCGATTGATAAAGCAAAAGAGGTCTTCTGTGTCAAAATACCGGAGAAAGCAGATATTGTAGTAAGCGTTGCCCCTTATCCCATGGATATTGACCTTTACCAATCCCAGAAGGCACTTGATAATGGCAAATTGGCACTGAAAGAAGGAGGCATTCTGATCATGGTCTCCAAATGTCGGACCGGTATCGGTGAACCCGCATTCTTTGAATTGCTCTCTTCCTGTAAATCACCCCAGGATGCCCTGGAAAAAATTGCACAGGGATATAAACTCGGCTATCACAAAGCCTCCAAGATGGCTGAGATTGGAACCTGGGCTGAAATGTGGGGAGTGACAGATTTAGAAGATAAAGATATGGAGGCGGTGTTCATAAAACCATTCCATAATTTACAGGAGGCAATTGATAAAGCAATCGAGAAAAAAGGAAAAGATGCCAAAATAATATTTTTGATGGACGGCAGTATCACAGTCCCGATGGTCGGTGCTTAACTGAAAGGAGAAAAATATGCCTTTAAGCAATGAGATAATAAAACAATTAGAGGATATTGTGGGAACAGAATTTTGTAAGACGAGTAATGCGGAAATATACGCCTATGCCTTTGATGGTGGTATCCATCGACACAAACCTGATGTCGTAGTTCAACCTCAAAATGCCCAACAGGTTCAAAAAATCGTTCAACTGGCAAATAAATATAAAATCCCCGTCGTTCCCCGAGGAGCGGGTTCAGCACTCTGTGGACACAGTGTACCAATTTTGGGTGGAATCGTCGTTGATATGCAGCGGATGAACAAAATAAAAGATATCCGCATTGGCGATATGCTCGTCATCTGTGAACCCGGCGTTGTGTGTGATAATTTCAATGCTGCAATAAAGCCTTATAAATACTTTATCCCAGGGCCGGCATCAAGTGAAGTGGCGACCATTGGTGGTATGGTAGCGATAAATGCCTCAGGTGAAAAAGCAGTAAAATACGGCGCCACCCGTGATTATGTTTTAGGGCTTGAAGTCGTTTTGCCCACAGGAGAATTGGTACGGATGGGAACCTATACTGTAAAACACTCCACCGGGTATCAATTAGAAAGACTGATGTGTGGTTCCGAAGGAATGCTCGGTATCATTACGGAAGTGGTGATGAAAATCATTCCCCTACCCCCAAAGATTGCGGGCTGTATCGCGGCATTTGATGACCTGGAAAAAGCCGGACAGTGTGTAGCCAATATCATCGCCCATCCCATCATCCCTTCACAACTTGAAATCATGTCTGCACCCTGTATCAAGGCAGTGAACAAAGCAGCCAAGATGAACCTCCCAGAAGTAGAAGGAATCCTGCTCATCGAACTCGATGGCCGTCCGGAGACGATAAAACAGGATGTGGAGACCGTCGCGAAAATCTGCAAAGAGACCGGAGCAGTCTCGCTGGAGTTTACTGAGGATGAACAACGGATTACCGAACTCTGGAAGGCACGGAAACAGATGATCCCATCCCTCAGCATTTTGAAGCAGGAATACGCCACCACCATGCTCGCTGATGATATGGCTGTGCCCATTTCCAAGGTTCCCAAAGCAGTTGCCGGTATCTGGGAGATCTCCCAGAAATACGATATCATCATCCCACCCTATGGCCACTCCGGTGATGGAAATCTCCATACCAAGGTATTGATGATCCCCAATGATCCGCAACACTGGGAACAGGCGAAAAAAGCAGTTGCCGAAATCTATCAGTTGATCCGAGATCTGGGTGGCACCACTACTGGTGAGCACGGCATAGGTATCACAAAAGCCGAGGAATTCCATAAAGAAAAAGGAGATCTGGTTCCGGCAATGCGCGCAATAAAAAGAGCCCTTGATCCCAATAACATCATGAATCCACAAAAGATGATCGATTGGGAAAAGGGATTCATGTATGATCTCCGGTATCCACTCGACCCGAACCGAAAACTTGAAGGGCATCTGGCGCAATGGGAAAACGAAATGATGACCTGCACGATGTGTGGTTATTGTAAAAATGTCTGTCCCACATTTGTCAATCTCCTCTGGGATCCCCCCTCAGGACGTGGGCGGATGCAACTTTCCTACGGTATCCTCGAAAAAGAACTCGAGATCGACGACTCAGTAGTTAAGGCGATATTCCAATGCACCCTATGTCGGGATTGTAATCGGCGTTGCCCAAGTAAAGTAAAAGTTCCTGAGGTAGTACGTGCAGCGCGGGCGGATCTGGTGGAAAAAGGCTTTGCTTATCCAGCGCATATTGAATTCATTTCTAAAATCAAAAAGACCGGTAATATCTGGGGAGACACCGAATCGTTGCCGCCGATTCAGGAAGGAGAAATACCGGTATTCGTTGGTTGTCAATTTTTGGCTCGACCGAACAAGACCAAGCAATACCTGAAATTGTTTGAGAAACTTGGAATAAGACCCAAGGTGGTAAAAGAGATCTGCTGTGGTTATCCGATGGAGGCACTGGGATTCGTAAAGGATTTTGAAGAACACAAAGAGAAATTCTTAAAGGCATTCCCGTTTAAAAATGCGATTACCCTCTGTCCGACCTGTACGGTTTATTTGCGTGAGGCATACAAGATCGATGCCAAACACGCGATGCAAGTCATTGCGGAAAGACTACCGAATGTAAACATCAAAAAATTAGAAGGAAAGGTTACCTATCATGACCCATGCGATCTATCGCGCGGTGCCAAGGTCATTAAAGAACCAAGAGAAATTATCAAAATGCTGGGGTTAGAACTCGTAGAGATGAAGTTCAAACAGGATACCTCCCGGTGCTGTGGTGGTGGTGGTGGAATACTCGTTTCTGATAATCCGCTCTCGACAAAGATCGCCGAGGCCCGAATTAAGGAAGCCCTCAACACCAAAGTAGATACCCTTGTTACTGCCTGCGCCACCTGTGAGCAGGTATTGAAAAATGCTGCAAGCGCCATCGCCGAAAAAGGTGGTGGCAGGATCAATGTCTTGGGTCTCCAGGAGATGGTCTGGCGTGCTTTGTAATTGGTCAGATAATGAAGCAGAGCCACCCACTGGGTGGCTCTTTTTTTATTTTTCTCCACATTGAATATTCATGTGGGTGGATACCATCTCTTAAAATTCTGCAAATTGCCCTTGACTTTTTTTCAAAAATGTGGATAATATTTTACTTATGACCCGAAATGATGCCCTTAATCTTGTGACCGAAAAATTAAAGAACAAAAATCTTGTGAAACATTGCCTGGCAGCAGAAGCCTGTCTTCGCGCCCTTGCCCGGCATTTCGGTGAAGATGAAGATAAATGGGGTCTGGCAGGATTATTACACGATATTGACTATGAAGAAACCTTGAATGACCCGTCACACCACGGAATAATCGGTGGCGAACTTCTGGAAAAAAAGGGGGTGGAGCCCGAAATCATCTATGCCATAAAGGTCCATGCTGGTCATCTCACTCCCCAATCCCGTCTGGATTGGGCTCTATTCGCCACTGATCCCTTGACCGGGTTAATCGTCGCATCAGCCCTCATGCACCCGGATAAAAAATTGAGCGCCTTGGATACCAATTTTGTCCTGCGCAGATTTAAAGAAAAAAGATTTGCTGCGGGTGCCAATCGTGAACAGATCCTTACCTGTAAGAACCTGGGTTTAGAACTTGAAGAATTCGTTGGTATTTGTCTTGACGGCATGAAATCTATCAGCAATGACCTCGGCTTATGAGCAAAAAAGTATTCACTTTTGAAAATCTCATTTTAAAATTAAAAAGTTACTGGCAGGAGAAAGGTTGTTTAATTTTTGAACCATATAATTCCGAAGTTGGTGCTGGTACTTTTAATCCTGCGACATTTTTGAGAATTCTTGGAAAGAAACCTTGGAATGTTGCCTATGTGGAACCTTGCCGAAGGCCCAGGGATGGACGGTATGGAGAAAACCCTAATCGGGTCCAGCAATACTATCAATTCCAGGTGATTATGAAACCCGCACCTTTCGATATCCAGAGAATCTATCTGGAGTCCTTGGAGGCGATCGGATTCAAATTGAATGAGCATGAAATAAGATTTGTGGAAGATGACTGGGAAAGCCCTACCCTTGGCGCCTGGGGCATTGGTTGGGAGGTATGGCTTGATGGTCTGGAAATCACCCAGTTTACATATTTTCAGCAAGCAGGTGGTATTGACTTAGCCGTGATACCCGTAGAGATAACCTATGGACTGGAAAGAATCTGTATGAATATCCAAAATGTCTCTTCCATATTTGATATCAAATGGAACGAGAATGTGACATGGGGTGAGATTTATCTCCAGAACGAAAGAGAGTTCTCCCGGTACAACTTCGAAGAATCAGACCCCAAAAGGCTCATGCTTTTGTTCAATGAATTTGAATCCGAATCGAAAAATCTTCTCAAAAAGGGACTTGTCTTTCCTGCCTATGATTATACAATCAAATGTTCCCACATCTTCAATCTCATTGAAGCCCGAGGTGCGATAAGTGTCTCTGAACGCGCCCAGATGATTGCCCGGGTCCGGGCCCTGGCCTCAGAAGCCGCCAAACTCTATCTGGAAAAGATTGAAGGAGAAAAAAAGGATGGTTGACTTCCTGCTGGAAATTGGTTTTGAAGAGTTTCCTCCTGCTTATATCAACAAAGCCGCCGCCGATTTAGTGGAAAAAGTTGAAGAACTATTTAAGCGCGAACGAATATTCTACCGCACGATGCGTAAGATTTATACGAGCCGGCGGATTGGTGTACTCGTCCTGGGCGTGGCAAAAAAACAGAAACCCCAGACGGTAGTCATCCAAGGTCCACCCAAAAAATTTGCCTACGACGAAAACGGCAAACCCACTAAAACCCTGGAAGGATTTTTGAATGCCCAGCAATTGAAATTGAGTGATATTAAGGTTGTGAAGACAGAAAAGGGCGAATATGTTATCGGAACCAAAGAATTGCCTCCCAGGGATACCGAGGATATCCTTTACTATGAAATCCCCAAAATCATTGCTAGTTTAGAATTTCCCAGGACAATGATCTGGAATGGCGAAAAGATACGTTTCCCCCGACCGATAAGATGGATCGTTGGTTTACTGGATCGTAAGCCTTTGCGTTTCAAATATGCCGGTCTGGAGGCGGATAGATACAGCATGCCCAATTACCATTTTTCCTTTGAACCAATCCGTATGGAAAAACCGCGTGAATATATGAATTTCTTAAGGCATGGAGGTGTGGTCGTGGACCCCAACGAACGGAAAAAAATCATCAAGAATCGCATCCATGATAAGGCGAAAGCGTTGAAAGGAGAACCGGTCTATGATGAGAATATGATTGAAGAGTTAAACTGCATCGTGGAATATCCGGATGTAACCAGTGGTGAATTTGACCCTGAGTTTTTAAAATTACCTGAAGAAATTCTTAAAACCACCCTTAAAGCCCTGGGTAATCTTATCTGGGTTAAAGACACCAATAATTTTATCTGCATCTTCAATGGTCGAAAAAAGGCTGCGGAGAATGTTGGTCTGGGTTATGCACGGGTTTTAAAATCAAGGCTCCAGGATGCCCTCTTCTATTATCAGAATGATTTAAAACAGGGAATAGCCAAGATGCAAGAAGAGACAAAAGAAATGGTCTGGTTAGAAGGATTGGGGACGGTTTATGATAAAACAATCCGTCTTGCAAAATCAACAAAAAATTTTGAATCAATACCCGGTCTGGACCTTGAGGCATTGAAACGGGCCGCAGAATTGTGCAAAGCAGATTTATGCTCCAGCATGGTCCGGGAAAAGGAATTCACTGCACTTCAGGGTATTATGGGTTACTATTATGCCCGCGCAGCTGGTGAAAAAGAAATTGTGGCATTGGCGATAAAAGAACACTATTTACCGGCGTTCAGCGGCGATAAAATTCCTGAAACCAAAGAAGGTGCAGTTTTAGCAATCATTGATAGGATTGACAATATACTCGGTGCCTTTCTTGCAGGTCAACGCCCCACCGGTTCCTATGATCCTCTGGGTGTGCGTCGGAATGCCTATGGTATTTTCAGCATCATTGACCGACACAATCTTGATATCCCCTTATTACCCATCTTCTGGGAACATCTCAAATTATACAAAAAAGAGTTGGATACCAAGATTGTCCAGGAATTTTTAATTGAAAGAGCTGAGCGGTATCTGGAAGAACTGGGCTACCGTTATGACGAGGTGGATGCAGCAATTGATACAACCAATCTGAACCTTTATGATACTCGCCTCCGCTGTGAAGCATTAAAGGACTTCCGCGATAAAGAAGATTTTGTCAAACTCGTGATCGGACAGAAACGCGTCCGTAACATTCTGAAGAATATTAAAGATCCTGGCCCGGTCAATATCGCCCTCTTTGAAAAGTCCGCCGAAAAGAATCTCTATGAAAAGGGCAAAGAGGTGGAAGAAAAATTGAACCACCTTATCACCGAAAAAAAATACCCTGAAGTCATGAAACTTCTCCTACGCCTGCGTAAGGATATCGACCAATTCTTTGATGAGGTGCTCGTAATGTGTGAAGATCAAAACCTTCAAAAAAACCGACTGGCGCTCGTCAATTATATCAACCAATTATTCTTAAAGTTTGGTGACCTCTCAAAGATTGTCATCGAGGGGGAAAAAGAACGGAGAAATCCCAAGCAAAAAGCATAACAGGAGGCAAGATTAAAGAACTCTTCAATTGCGCAATAACTAAGGCGCTGATAAACAGAGAGATTGAAACTGCGGGTTGGGTATTCAAGATAAGAAACCTGGGTGGTCTGGTATTTGTCGACCTCAAGGACCGCACCGGCATTCTTCAACTCCTAATCGACCCGAAGAAAGTACCCGAGGCGGGTAACCTTAACCTCCAGGACTGTATTGCGGTGAAAGGCATTGTGCAGGAAAGACCGGAGAATCAAAAAAATTTGGAAATCCCCACCGGCGAAGTAGAGTTGAATGTAAAAGAACTCAAAATCCTTTCCCATTCCAAGACCCCACCCTTTGTAGTTGAAGAAGAAATCAAGGCGAGTGAGGAATTACGTTTGAAATACCGCTACCTTGACCTCCGCAGACTAACCATGCAGAAGATAATCATCCTGCGCCATCACGTGGTGAATGCGATTAGAGAATACTTAAATAGCAAGGATTTTATTGAGATTGAAACCCCCATCCTCACCCGGAGCATGCCCGAGGGCGCGCGAGATTATCTTGTTCCTTCAAGATTGTACCCGGGCAAATTTTATGCCCTTGCCCAGTCACCCCAGATGTATAAACAATTGCTGATGGTTGCGGGATTTGAACGCTATTACCAGATTGCCCGTTGCATGCGGGACGAAGACCCCAGACATGACCGTCAGCCTGAATTTACACAACTCGATTTAGAAATGTCCTTTGTGGATGAAGAAGATATTTTCACCCTCATTGAAGGACTTTTTCATTATATCTTTAGAAAAGTTTTAAACCAAGACTTAAAAATTCCATTTCCCAGATTCACCTATCAAGAAGCGCTGAGCAGATATGGTACAGACAAACCAGATATCAGTTTTGGAATAGAAATCAATGACTTCACCGAAGATTTAAAAAATATCAATTTTCCGCCCTTTAACGGCAAAGAAAAAATCTGTGGGCTAATTGTACCAGAAGCCCATGCCCTCTCCAGGAAATTTTTGGACACCGCAAATGAAGAGGCGAAGAAAGAGGGCTTGGGTGGAGTATACTGGCTGAGAAAAGAGGAGAGTTTAAGTGGACCGCTCGCAAAATATATTGATGAAACTCGCCTCCACAAAATCGGACTTAAAGGAGGTGGCATTTTAATCACAGCTGCCGGAGACCGTAAGATATACCCATTTTTGGGGGGGTTGCGCAATCGTATCGGCGATGAATTAAATTTACGGGGTAAAGGATTCCATTTTTTATGGGTCTACGACTTTCCACTGTTTGAAAGAGATGAAAAGACTGGAAAAATCAACCCCTGCCACCATCCCTTTACCCAACCTAAACCTGAGGATATCCCATATCTTGATACCGAGCCCCTGAAAGTGCGCGGGCGGCAGTATGATTTAGTTCTGAATGGAAACGAACTTGCCTCAGGAAGCATTAGAAACCATGACCGGAGGATGCAGGAAAAGATTTTTGAAATCCTCGGTGTAGACCGAGAAACAGCTGCCCGAAAATTTGGATTACTTCTTGAAGCCTTGGATTATGGGGCTCCGCCTCATGGTGGGATTGCCCCTGGGATTGAGCGCATAGTGATGCTTTTGGCAGGGGTCAAATCAATCCGGGATGTGATTGCCTTCCCTAAAACCACCCAAGCACAGGGATTATTGGAAAATATTCCGGATTATGTAGAACCTGAACAACTAAAAGAACTTCATTTAAAGATTGAATAAATAAAATTATGGCGCATATTCTTAAGACCAGGGGGATAGTCCTCCGGACCTATCCTTTTAAAGAATCAAGCCTCCTCTGTTCTATTTTCTCTGAAAAGTTTGGACGGCTGAAAATTAACGCCAAAGGTGCACGCAGGCCCAAAAGTAAATTCTGCGGAACCCTTGAACCCTTCATCCATTCCGAGGTCATCTATTACAAACGTGAAACCAAGGACGTATATACCTTATCCGAGGCGGTGGTGATAGAAAACTTCCCCAACCTGCGCACTTCGCCTAACAGATTAGCGGGTGCAGAAGCCATCTGTGAGTTTATCGACCGGACCACTGTCGTGGAAGAACCCAATCCGCCTCTTTATGCAGAATTGCTGGGGTTTCTACGAAAGCTCAGCGCCGCGGAGGAGGAGATAGTCGGTCTTTGGACAATTTTAGCACTCTTTAAATTATTGAGATTTGCTGGTGTTGAACCGAATTTAAAGCACTGCGTCCGGTGTCGGAAGGTTATTCCAGTAGATTCAAAAATCAATTTTAGCATCCCGGCAGGCGGATTAGTCTGTGAAGACGACCTTGATGAATCCACAGTCAGATTAAATAAAGAAGTCTATGAATATTTACTCCATGCCCAAAAGGGCTTGCTCATTGAGGGTGTTGAACCCGGGGTCTTTTGGACCCTGCGTGAACTTTTTGAGGCTTACATCTACCACCACCTCAATGGATTGTTCTTAAAAACCCTTAACTTTTTAAAATATTAAACCCCTCCGGCCGCAGCCCGAGGGCCACGACCGGGAGGGGAAAGATGATCTATCTTATTTGACAATCAAAATTAGTTTATGGTTTATTATATCCAGAATTTCAAAAAAGTCAATACCTCGATTTGAATCAAAAATAATCTTACCGAAGTGGGGTTATTTAATCAAAATAAAATATCTTACCCAAATACTTGAAAACATAGGCACCCCTGGATATATTCTATCCGAAAGGAGTGCCTA
>JBDRWD010000034.1 GCA_039802205.1 candidate division WOR-3 bacterium | reverse complement strand
CGAATCATACCTAACGGTTAAACCAGACTGCTATACGGTCATATAAGACCAAGGTATCTATTCGGAGTGGCTGGGCTGCCTAATCTTTCTATTAATCATTCAGTGATTAAGTGGAGAGAGAGGCTTACCCAGCCATTCTATTCCTCGCCAGACAAGTAGCATAATCAATCTGCCCACGCAACATATAATAAACAATGGTAGCAATCTTTCGCGCCAAAGCTACTTTTGCGATACCCTTGCCTTTCCTTTTTAATATCCGCTGATAATAAAATAATAATTTCCGGTCAATATCACGCGCCCGCAAGGCTGCAGTAGCCACTTTCAAATAAGTGCGAAATACCCTGGGATTTAAAAACATTTATCCGCAGGCTAAAGCCTGCGCCTACCATTTTATTGGTTACCACTCGAGGACTTTAGGTTGGCATTTTTTATTTATGCAAGGCGAAAGCCTTGCCCTACGAGAGGACATCAATCAAAACCTTCTCCGACACTGAAATTATTGGTTCCCCTTACCAACTTTGCTCATAGATTTTATTGTCACTAAATAAAATATTTTATAAAAATGTGGAGAAGATTCAGAAAATCGACCTGTTGACAAGAAGTAAAAATTGAATATAATCCTTACCTGGAATGGCAGAAACATTCCAGGGAGGTTTTATTAAGAATGAGCGAGCATTCAGATGGTGAACTTACTAAATTACTTGAAGAAAGTTATGTAACCCATCAAGAAGGTGATATCGTCAAGGCGACGATCGTCAAGCGCACCAAAAATGGGGTGCTGGTGAATCTCGGCTTAAAAGCCGAAGGTTTTCTTCCGTTTGAAGAGTTTTCTAATCCGGATGACGCAGTTGAAGGTAAAGAGATATATGTCTTTCTTGAGGCCTTTGAAAATCGGGAAGGATTTCCGGTCATCTCCAAGAAGAAGGCGGATTTCCAGTTAGCCTGGGATAAGATAAAACGGATCTACGAAAATGGTGAAATAGCCGAAGCGACCATCCGGAAGCGCATCAAGGGTGGTTTTACTGTAGACCTTTTGGGAGTCGATGCATTCCTACCCAGTTCCCAGATTGACTTCAAAGTCCAGAGCAATCCAGATGCCCTTATCGGTGAGAAGATTGGAGTAAAGATCGTCAAAATCAACCTTTTAAGGAAAAATATCGTCGTTTCCCGGAAACTGGCGATTGAGGCAGAACAGGAAGAGATTAGAAAGCGGATATTCAGCCAGATAAAAGTGGGTGATGTGATCGAAGGAACGGTGCGCAATATCACCGATTACGGAGCATTCATTGATATCGGTGGGATAGATGCCCTCTTACATATCAGTGATATCTCCTGGAATAAGCTCACCCATCCTGGTGAAGTGTTGAAGCTCAATGAGCGGATAAAGGTCAAGATTCTTTCTCTGGACAAAACCACCGGACGGATTTCAGTTGGGCTGAAACAACTTTTACCTCATCCCTGGGAGGCGATTGAAAAGAAGTATCAACCCGGAACCAAGGTCAAAGGTAAGGTCGTCAACATTGTTGAATACGGTGTTTTCATTGAACTGGAAAAGGATATCCAGGGTTTTGTCCATATCTCGGATATGACCTGGTCTAAAGAAATAAAAGACCCCAATGCCCTGGTGAAAATTGGTGACATAGTGGAAGCCGTTGTCCTTTCCGTAGACCGAGACGAAAGGAAGATTTATCTTGGGATGAAGCAGACCCAACCCGATCCCTGGTCGGTGGTAGAGGAAAAGTATCAGGTCGGACAGAAAGTCACGGTGCGGATAACAAACCTACGGGACTTTGGTGCCTTTGTCACGCTCCCGGATGGTCTTGAAGGTTTGATACATGTCAATGACTTTTTCTGGGATAAGAAAGTGAAAAAGGCATCGGATTATTTCAAAAAAGGGCAGAAGGTTGAAGCGGTAATCCGTTCTATTGACCGCAAAAACAGAAAAATTTCTTTAAGCATCAAACACCTCCAGGAAGACCCATTCATTAAACTGATGGAAAAGTATCCTGAGAATTCGGAGATCACGGGCAAGGTTAGTGATATCTTACCCAAAGGTCTCCGTGTCATGCTGGAAGGCAATTTTGAAGAGTTTATCCCCGCCAAATACCTGGAACGGAAAGGTAAGAATTTAAAAGACCTCTATAAGATAGATGAAGAACTGGAACTGGTGGTGCGCAAGTATAATACCAAATTGCGAAGAATCATCCTTGCCGAAAAAGGAACGGGTCGACCTGGTCTACGCAAGAAAGAGAAAGAAGAGATCAAACCGGTTGCAGACAAAATCACCATTGGTGATATCATTGGGGACAAGACCAAAGAAATCATTAAGAAAGAAAAAGAGTAATTCCCTCCCCGAAGAATTTGGCGCTGCTTTATAATGTCGGATGCAAACTGAATCAATACGAAGGATATTGTCTCGCCCGGTGCTTTCCGGATGATACTATAATCGTCAACACATGCTGTGTTACACATGAGGCGGAAGTAAAATCCCTTAAAAAACTCCGCCGGGCAAAGAGGTCATTTCCGGAAAAGAATTTGATAATCACCGGCTGTTTGGTACACCTGAGGCCGGAATTATTCACCGGTTACACAACTATTGACAATGAACAGCGGAATAGTTTGATCAACGGTGTATTCCCGGAGGTGGAAAAAGCACGTTATTTTTTAAAGATTGAAGATGGTTGCAATCAGACCTGCACTTTTTGTGTGGTCGCCCGCATCCGAAAGAGATTATGGAGCAAGCCGATAGAAGAAATCAGAAAGGAGATAGAATGGGCAAGGCATTTAGGTTTTAATGAAATCGTGCTTGTGGGTGCCAATATTGGACTCTATGGGTTGGAGGCCGGTGGTTCATTAGTCGATCTATTTAAGGAATTAGCCAAAATTCCCAACCTTCCGCGCATCCGATTGTCCTCCCTTGAACCAAATTTTGTTAATTCAGAACTCATCGCCGCAATGAAGGACTTGCCTTTCTGTCGTCATTTTCATATCCCCATCCAGAGTGGTGATGACCGAATCCTTGCTTTGATGGGTCGTAGCTACCAGGTTCGGCATTTGAAGAACATCTTTGAACTGATTGTTAAAAACTTCACGGATGTAGCGATTGGAGCTGATATCATTGTAGGTTTTCCCCAGGAGACAGAAGAGGCATTCAATAATACTTTCCGGCTGATAGCGGATGTGCCCTTCACACATCTCCACATCTTCACCTATTCACCCCGTTCAATTACTCCGGCTTATAATTTAGGCGACCCAATAAGCCCTGAAGAAAAAAAGCGGCGTTTCTGGGTATTGAAAGAGTTGATATCTGAAAAGAACTATCGTTTCCGTCAGCAACTCCTCAACAAAACGCTGGAAGCGATCATTGAAAAAAAGGGAGAGACCTTGAAAGGACTCACCGATAACTACATCCAGGTGACAATACCGGATAACCTGCCCCAGCGGGTGTTGAAGAAAATCAAAATCTGTGAAGTCACCAGGAATGAAACCCGAGGAATCCTCATCTCCGATGCATAAGTTCTACATAAAAACCTTTGGGTGTCAGATGAATAAGAATGATTCCGATCTGGTCCAGGAAATCCTTGTTGAAAATGGTTATCTACCCACCGAAAATATTGGTGAAGCCGAAATAATTTTAATCAATACCTGTTCGGTGCGGAAACATGCGGAAGAACGCGCCTTCGGCTACATCGCCACCCTGAAGAAGTGGCGCCAGAACAAAGGTCTACTCTTAGGGGTGGTAGGTTGCATGGCACAACGCCTTGCCGGCGAGATAATCGCAAAATATCCCTTTGTGGACCTCATCCTCGGACCCGACTCTTACCGCCGGATTCCAGATTATTTAAAGACAATCCTTCAGGAAAAGACCAAGATTATTGATACCGAGTTGGGTTTAGAGTTGTATACCGATATCTGCCGGCGATCAAAAAGAATTGCTGACTTTGTCTCCATCACCCGGGGTTGTAATAACTTCTGTTCTTATTGTATTGTTCCCTTCGTGCGGGGTCCATTGCGTTCGCGGCCCGTGGCAGATATTTTAAAGGAAGTGAACGAACTCGTGGCTGCAGGTGTAAAAGACATAACCCTTTTAGGTCAGAATGTGAATGAATATCATTATCAGGGCACAAATTTCCCAAAACTTTTAAAACTCATTGCCCAAAAGAGCGGCGTCTTCCGGTTAAGATTTTTGACCTCCCATCCCAAAGATTTTGATATTGAATTGATTCAGGTCGTAAAAGAAAACAAAAATATCTGTGAGTGGTTTCACCTTCCTCTCCAGTCTGGTAATAATCGTATCCTCCAGTTGATGAACCGGAAGTATACAAAAGAAGATTACCTTTGTAAGATTGAAAAAATCCGCAAGGAAATACAAGATGCGACCATCACCACCGATATCATCGTGGGATTTCCTACCGAGACCGAGGAGGAGTTTCAAGAAACGCTGGAATTGGTCAAAAAGATTGAATTCGACGATGCTTATATGTACCGCTATTCCTACCGTCCGGGTACCAAAGCTGGTGAATATCCATCCCTGCCTGAAGCGGTGATTAAAGAACGTTTGAAGATACTAATCGATATGCAAAATGAGATAATCAAGAAAAAGACCGCCCGGATGATTGGTAAGATCTATGAAGTCTTATTTGAAGAAAGGGCCCAAGAAGGCACGCGGGGGAAGACACGAGGCAATAAGGATGTGATTGTGGAAGGCGAAATCGCCCCTGGAGCAGTCCATCGGGTATTGATTACCAAGATAAAGGGGCGAACACCAATCGGCGAAATAATCGATTAGCGAATAACCTCAGATATTTTTCCCAGAAGTTTTGAATTTCAATTGACTTTTCAAGGTTTTAGAATATACTATTCCATGGTCGACTTAAAATTATTGCGTGAAAACCCGGATTTGCTCCGTCAGGCAATTTTAAACCGGGGTTTGGAATTTGACCTTGATGAATTGCTGGAATTAGATAAAAAACGGCGGAGTATCATCACCGAAATTGATAATTTGAGGAAAGAGAGAAATAGATTATCCGAAGAGGTGGGACGCCTGAAAAGAGAAAAAAAAGATGCGACGGCATTGATGGAAAAGGCAAGGGCGATTGGTGATGAGATAAAAAATCTTGAAGAAGAGTTGCGGAGTGTGGAGAATAACTTCAATAAACTGATGGCTTTGCTACCCAATATTCCCCATCCCTCGGTACCGGTGGGAAAAACCAGCACCGATAATAAATTCATCCGGGGTTTGAAAGAACCTCCACAGTATGATTTCAGACCTCTGCCCCACTGGGAAATCTGTGAAGCCCTTGATATCCTGGATATCAAACGGGCACCCAAACTTGCCGGTTCAAGATTTATACTTTATAAAGGTTTGGGTGCAAAATTGGAGCGGGCATTGATAAATTTCTTTCTTGACCTCCACACAAAAAAACATGGGTATATCGAAATCTTCCCGCCCATTTTAAATAATCCAGAGTGTTTTTTTGGCACTGGACAGTTGCCCCGTCTGGAGAGCGAGATGTATAAATGTCAAAACGACGATTTCTTTCTCATCCCCACCGCCGAAGTCCCCCTCACCAACATCCATAGGGAAGAGATAATCCCGGAGAAAAAATTGCCGATTTGCTATGTCGCCTATACCCCCTGTTTCCGGCGTGAGGCCGGTTCTTACGGTAAAGAAGTCCGGGGCATAACCCGTGTCCACCAATTTAATAAAGTGGAACTGGTAAAATATACGACACCTGAGACCGGATATGAGGAGTTTGAAAAACTTTTAACTGATGCCGAAGAAGTGGTAAAACTCCTCGGTCTGCCCTACCGGATCATGCTTTTGTGCACCGGTGATATGACCTTTGCCTCTGCCAAAACTTATGATATTGAGGTCTATGCACCAGGGATGGGAGAATGGCTTGAAGTCTCTTCGGTGAGCTGTTATGAACAATACCAGGCACGCCGGGCAATGATTCGTTACCGGAAAGCGACCGGGGGTGTTGACTATGTCTATACAATAAATGGTTCAGGACTCGCCACCCCCCGGACCTTCATTGGGATTGTAGAAAATTATCAAACACCTGAAGGTCGGATAAAAATCCCTGAGATATTAAGACCTTATATGGACGGTCTCGAGTATATTGAGTAGCCGGATTATTTAGCAAACCTCTTTTTTAAATAATCCAACACCCTCTTCATATCCTCGGGCAACGGAACAGTAAAGCGTAATAGTTCGTTTGTCCGGGGATGGTGCAAGGTTATCTCCGAGGCATGTAATGCCTGCCGGTCGATCAATTTGAGTATCGCCTGAAAGTCCGAAAGATATGCCGAGTTTTTAATTACCCCCGGATTTCTTCCCCCATAATCTTTATCGCCAATCACCGGACAGCCGATATAGTTTAAATGGACCCGGATTTGATGGGTGCGACCGGTGATCAGCCAGACCTTTAAATAACTCGCCAGGGGAAATTTCTCCAGAACCTGATATTTAGTCGTTGCCATTTTGCTGGAGAGGGGTGTTACGGTCATCTTTGTCCGGATCACCGCACTCCGACCAATCGGCGCTTCGATCAATCCCTCGTGCATTCCTGGAAAGTTCCAGCATAAGACATCATATCTTTTCTGGATTTCGCGCCGGGCAAGTGCCTTACCCAATTTGCTCAATGCCTCGTCAGTCTTGGCAAAGACGATAAGACCGGTGGTATCTTTATCCAGGCGGTGTAGAACCCCGGGTCTGATTTCATCAGTCAATGTGGGCAATCTCCCACAATGATACAAAAGGGCATTGACCATCGTGTGTTCAAAATGTCCCCGTGCAGGATGCACAACGATTCCTTTGGGTTTGTTCACCACGATGATATCATCATCTTCATAGACAATATCCAAAGGGATGTTCTCGGGTTTTATCTCCGGTCCAGTCTGGAGTTCAAAAACGGCATAAATCTCATCCCCTTCTTTTACCCGGTATGAACATTTCACCGGTTTATTATTCACCAGCACCTTCTTCTGCTTGATCAGTTTCTGGATGAGGCTCCGGGAAAGTCCGATGCCCGAAATGTAAAGATACTGATCAAGTCTTGTCCCCCATTGTTTTTCCGATACCTTTCTTTTGAATTCCTGTTTGATGGTGGGCATCGCTTCAGGCTGAGATAATCTGCTTCTCTAATTCTATTATCTGTCTTATTCCATTTTTTGCCACTTCCAGTAACCGATCCAGTTCTGGTTTGGTGATCGGAATTTTCTCAGCTGTAGCACCAATTTCAATGATTTTTTCCCGTCCCGTCATCACCAAATTCATATCCACCTCGGCATTGGAGTCCTCATCATAACACAGATCAAGGAGTATCTCCCCCTGAACAATGCCGGCGCTGATGGCACCGACAAAATCCAGTATCGGAAATTGGTTAAATTCTTTATTTAACCACATCTTCTTCACCGCACTGTATAATGCAAGAAATGCTCCATTCACGGCTGCGGTCCTGGTGCCGCCATCAGCCTGGAGGACATCACAATCAATGATGAAGGTGCGCTCACCGACCATTGTCAGGTCAAAAACAGGACGCAATGCCCGGCCGATGAAGCGCCGGATTTCCTGGGTGCGCCCGGTGAGTTTGCCCGTATTCGCCTCGCGCTGGGTTCTCTCTTTCGTGGATGCCGGTAGAAGAGAGTACTCTGCGGTCAGCCAGCCCTGACCCTTGCCTACTAAAAATGGCGGTACCCGATTTTCCACTGTCACCGCACATAAGACCACGGTCTTACCTAACCGGAAAAGACAGGAACCCGCAGGATATTCAAGGTAATCCATCTCAATCTCAATCTTTCTCAGTTCATCATTCTTCCGACCATCAGATCTCATACGCCTCCTTTCGCTTAAACACTTAATGAAGCACGGAAATAATTCCTCAATGGCTCACCCAAAAATCGCTCAGCAATCTCTTTAAAATTCATCGAAAAATCGGTCAGATAGATAGCAATACTTCCTCTGCCCTGGGGATTGAGCAGGTTTCTTTCCGTGAGGGATTCGGCAAGTTCCCTGCTCAACTCCTGGGAGGCATCAACATAATTTATCGGACCGAGGATTTTCTTTATTGTTTTTATCAACAGCGGATAGTGGGTGCAGCCGAGCAGGAGTGTATCAATATTATCCATCTTCAGCGGTTCTAAATATTCCCGAGCAATCAACTCGGTGGCAGGGTGCTCAATAAAGCCTTCCTCCACCAGTGGGACAAACAAAGGGCAGGCTCGAGCGATGATTTCTACTTCAGATGAAAATTCTTGAAATGCCTTTTCATACGCACCACTGTGTATCGTAAGAGTGGTCCCAATCACACCGATTCTTTTATTCCTGGTTAACTGAAGTGCCTTTTTCACCCCGGGTTTGATCACCCCCAGCACCGGTATTGAAACTTCTCTCTGTAGAATTTCAAGGGCGACCGAAGTAGAAGAATAGCAGGCGATGACGATGTATTTCACACCCCGCTCCAGAAGGAATCGGGTATTTTCTCGGGAAAACTGGATTATGGATTCGGTGGATTTGGTCCCATAGGGAAGACGTGCAGTATCACCGAGATAGATGATATCCTCCCGGGGCAAAGCCTGGCGGATTTCTTTGACGACCGTGAGCCCGCCAATCCCGGAATCGAATACTCCAATCGGCGCTTTATTCAATGGTTTAACCTCCTTTCATAATGGGCTATAAAATCCCTTAATCCAGAGAATATCGCGTAGGCAATCTTTTCTTTGAATGCTATCTCGCGGAGAAGTTTTTCTTCCTCAGGATTAGAAATAAAAGCACATTCCACCAAAACCGCGGGCATGAAGGTCCCGCGTAACACATAAAAACCGGCCTGACTCACACCCCGGGCGGGGATATGGAGCAATCTTTCAGCACTGGTCTGGATGGCTTCGGCAAGATTATTAGATTCTTCCAAGAAAAGGCTCTGGGCAAGGTCGTAGAGGATGAAATTTATGTCACCCGAGGGTTTCATCTCTTCATCAAACTGCAAGGCAGCGTTTTCCATCGCCGCCACGGCCCGTTCTTCATTTGTGCGCGCCTCGGAGAGGAAATAGGTTTCAAAACCCCGTGCCTGTCGGCTGCGGGGTGAGGCATTACAATGGATGCTGATGAAGATATCCGCAGCGTTGCGATTGGCAAAATTGGTCCTGGATTTTAAAGAGAGATACTGGTCTTTATCTCGGGTCATCAAGACACGAATCTTTAAAGAATCTTCAATAAACTTTTTTAGAATCCTTGAGATATCCAGATTCGCATCTTTCTCATAAATGCCATTCTTGCCCACCGCACCGGGATCAATTCCACCATGCCCTGGGTCCAAAACAATTAATTCTACCTTCTTGGATAGTTTCTTATAAAATACTATCTCATTCTCCCTTTCCAGACAGGCATTGATATCGGAAAGGACCAATTCAATCCGTGTATAAGTCTGATAAGTCTGCACATTTATCGCCTTTACTGCCCCTTTCGGTTTTAATTTGGTTTTTTCTTTATACTGTCCATCCAATTCCACAATCGCCTGCTGGGGAGTAAATTGAACATCAAATTCTACCGGCGCGGACCAGAAAAATTTTAAAACAGTCGAATCGCCCCGGAGGCTAAGGTCGATCTTATCAATAATGGAAATCTCTTCAATCTTTTTAATGAAGATGAGTTTCTCCAGCCGGGATCCGAGGATATCGGTAATGAGCAAAGCCGGTAAATAGATATCCTCCTCCACAATCCGGGGTGGAAAAGGAATGCAGACATATTCGGTATCATACTTGATGATATCGATATCCGAACGCAGGGTGATTTTGTGCTCGGGGGTAGAAAGAATACACCGCAGGTGGGTCTTATCAAAAACATAATTTATCTCACACAGCTCGGCGATTGGTTTTAAAGGAAGATAGTCATGTTCATCAAGCATCTCGCTTTGCACTATCAAGGCATTATTCTCATAAACAATCTGGTATTTCTGGATAAGTCCGCAAAGAAAAAAGAAAAAAAGACTCATCGGTTCATGCTCTTGATTCTCTTTAAATCCCTTTTTGCCTCCTCCTGCAGAATCTTCTCTTTTTTATCAAATAGGCGCTTGCGCCGGCAGACGCCGATCGTCACCTTGGCATATCCCCGGTCATTGAAATAGATTTTTAAGGGAATCAATAGATTTCCCTTCTGGGTGACGATACCATAAAGCTTTTTAATCTCCTCTTTTCTTAAGAGCAATTTTCTCTTACGCCTGGGGTCAGGAGGAGTGATGGTGCTGAAGCGATAGGGAGTGATATGGAGGTTGTGGATAAAAACCTCGCCATTTTTAACTTCGGCATAGGCATCGCTCAAAGAAACCTCGCCCTGGCGTAATGATTTAACCTCACTTCCTTTGAGCACCATACCGGCTTCATAGGTATCGATGATCTCGTAAAGATGGTGCGCTTTGCGATTCGTGGCTACAACCTTCATCAAGGTATTATAGCAAACAAACCTGCAAAAGTCAAGAAATCCAAGGACCGAGTTTTCTCCACTTTAGATACTAAAGAAGCCTATGGCAAAATTTGTAAAAATAACCAATAACCTCAATGTGGGGCAAACCTATCCCGTATTCATTATTCTGGCAGACGCAGGCTTTAGCTCTGAATATCTCAAGATTTGCCTATCCACTTAATTTGTTGACTTTGTTTGGAAACTGGTTATAATCCATCATGAAAAAAAGGATTGGGGTTTTGACCAGCGGCGGTGATGCACCAGGTATGAATGCCGCAATAAGGGCGATTGTCCGCACCGCCCTTTTTAAAGGCTACGAAGTTTTTGGGATAAAACACGGGTATAAGGGACTGATCAACAATGATATCATAAAATTAAACCACCATTCGGTCGCCAATATCATCCAGCGTGGGGGCACCATTTTAGGGACTGCCCGGTGCGATGAGTTTGAAACCGAAAAAGGGATGAAGAAAGCGAAAAAGGTTATTGATCAAAACAAATTGGATTGTGTGATAGTGATCGGTGGTGATGGAACGATGCGGGGAGCAAAGATATTCTCTGAAAAGTTCGGGGCGAATCTCATCGGGTTGCCGGGAACGATTGATAATGATCTTTATGGAACAGATTTTACCATTGGCTTTGATACAGCGGTGAATAGTGCTCTTGAGGCGGTTGACCGGATAAGGGATACGGCTTCATCTTTGGAAAGGGTATTTTTTATTGAGGTGATGGGCAGGTATGCAGGGTTTATCAGTCTGGCAGTTGGGCTGGCAGGGGGTGCTGAGGATGTAATCATCCCTGAGACCCCCACTGATATCGAAGAGATTGCCCGCACCATCCAGAATAATATCAAAAAGGGGAAAAAATCAAATATCATAATCGTTGCCGAGGGTGATGAAGCCGGGAATGCCTTGACGATTGCCAAAAAAGTGAAGAAATTGACCGGTGAAGATTATCGGGTTGCGGTGTTGGGTTATATCCAGCGCGGGGGCACACCCACGGCGAATGATCGAATCCTTGCCTCCAGATTGGGCTATCATGCGGTAGAAGCAGTAGAGAATGAAAAATTTGGAGTTATGATCGGTGAAATAAACCATGAGATAGTATACACACCATTTGAACAGACTTATTCAATAAAGAAGCCAGTTGAAGATTATCTTTACAAAATGATAAAAATCTTATCTGGCTGATACTGCTCAAATACCATCCCCATTTTATCAATAAGCCTTATTGAATTCAGATAAAACACCTAACAGAATACGGTGAAGATTTAGTGAATATTGATTGACAATCATCATCTGAACAAATATAATCTGTTGATAGTACTATGGAAGGAGTTCTTCCTTTAAGTGAAGCCGATACAAAAGCAAAACTAATTGACCCGGCACTCCATAAAAAGGGTTGGACCGAAGACCTTATACATCGCGAAGAAACTGCCTGTGGGATTGATATCATTGAAGGCAGACCCATAAGGAGGGAAAAAGGAAGAATTGATTATCTTCTGCGCATCAAGATCAATCCTTTCACCCAGCCTTTAGCCATTGCTTTGCTTGAAGCCAAGAAGAACAATGAACCCCCAGACAAGGGGCTTGAACAGGCAAAAAGATATGCGCGCTTGAATAATGTTCCTTTTATTTATTCAACAAATGGCTATTTATTCATTGAATATGATGGCTTTACCGGTAAAACCTCTGAGCCCCGTCCAATTGAGGAATTTCCAACACCTTCTGAGCTTAGAAGACGATATGAAGAGGCTATGGGGTTTTCACTGGAGAGTGAGCAGGCAAAACCTTTGCTCGTTCCTTATCCTGGAGGAGAGGCAACAAGACGCTACTATCAGGATGCGGCAATCAGGGCGGTCCTTGAGAAGATAGCCAGGGGTGAGAAAAGAGCGCTTTTATACCTTGCTACTGGCTCAGGGAAAACTTTTATTGCAGTTCACTTGTTAAAAAAGATTGCGGATGCGGGTCAGCTACGCCGTGCTCTTTTTGTCTGTGATAGGGATGAACTCAGAGACCAAGCAGTAAGAGCCTTTCAAAATATCTTCGGTGCTGATGCTGCCGAGGTGACTTCTTCAAATCCGCAGAAAAATGCCCGGATTCTTATTGCTACCTACCAGACCCTTAATGTTGCTGGTGAAAATGAAGATGCTAAATTCTTCATTGAAAACTATCCAGAGAATTATTTCAGCCATATCATAATTGACGAATGTCATAGAAGTGCGTGGGGCAAATGGAGTGTTGTTCTAAGAAGAAATCCTGATGCTGTTCAGATTGGTTTGACCGCAACTCCGCGGTCATTTGAAGGTGGAAGTGATGAAGAAAGGAAAGAAGATGAGGAAATAACCGCCAACAATCTTAGATATTTTGGGGAACCTGTCTATGAATATGATATGGCTCAGGGAATTGAAGATGGTTATCTTCCTGCCTGCGAAATCATAAAAAGGGATATAAATCTTGACCTTCTTGGAATAACAAGAGAAGACCTGATAACTCGTGAGCCGAAGGATGCGGTCACAGGTCAGCCCATATCCGTATCCGAGGCTCGTGAAGTTTATGAAGCTCCAACCTTTGAGGATAAGATTCAATTGCCCGACAGGGTAAAAGCAATGTGTAAGGATCTTTTTGAGATGCTCCTTGAAACAGGTGGACCGCACCAGAAGACTGTTATATTTTGTGTCCGGGACACCCATGCTGATGCGGTGGCTAATGAAATGAACAATCTTTATGCTGACTGGTGCGAGAAAAATAACGAAAAGAGACTTGAGCCTTATGCCTTCAAATGCACTGCTTCTGTTGGAGGGAGCAAATATATTGCGGATTTGCGTGGTTCTGAGAGGAGCCATTTCATTGCAACAACAGTTGATTTAATTACAACCGGAGTAGATGTTCCAATTCTTCGCAATGTCGTATTTTTCAAGTATGTCCGCTCCCCGATAGCTTTTCAACAGATGATGGGAAGAGGTTCAAGAATCCATCTTCCCACAAATAAGTTAATGTTCAGAGTCTATGATTATACAAATGCAACAAGGCTTTTAGGCAAGTCCTTCGTAACAAGACCAACTCCTACGAGAGAACCCAAAGAACCTTCGGCTGAGCCAAAAGAACGAACCATCAGAGTTGAAGGGTTCGAAGTCAGGATAAACCCTGCTGGCAAATACATAGTTACAAAGATTGATGAAAAAATGGGAATGGTTACGGTTGAAGAATATGAACAGATGATTGCCCAGAGATTAACATCAAAAGTCAGGTCTGTTGATGAACTCCGTGACTGCTGGATTGATCCGCAAAAAAGGCGCCAGCTCATTGATTTTCTACCTCAGGACGGAAGCGGGTTACGCCTCTTGCGGGAATTAAAAGAGAGAAAAGATTATGATTTCTATGATATCCTTGCAGAAATTGGCTTTGGAATTGCTCCAAGGAAAAGGGCGGAAAGGGTCATAGCATTTCAATATAAAAATAAAGAATGGCTGGAAAGTTTGCCTCAATCCACAAGGACTGCTCTTCTTGCCCTTGCAGGTCAGTTTGAAAAAGGAGGGATTGAGGAGCTGGAAAATCCCCTTATATTTAAAACACCAGATATAATAAAAGCAGGAGGTTTGGAAGCTTTAAAAATCATCGGTGAACCCCAGGAAATTATCTTGGAAACAAAAAGGAGGCTTCTGGCAGGATGAGGGATATGAACGGACCATACAAACTACCCGAAGGCTGGAAATGGGTGAGATTGGGGGAGGTGTGTGAGATTAATCCACCAAGACCACGGGATTTTTATCGACATCCAGAGACGCCTACTACATTTGTTCCTATGGCAGCTGTAGATGAAAGAACTGGAACTATCTTTAAAGCAGAAATTGTTCCATATTTTAAAGTTGCTAAGGGCTATACTTATTTTGAAGAAAACGATGTTCTATTTGCAAAAATTACTCCTTGTATGCAAAACGGAAAGCATGTGATAGCAAAGAATTTAATCGATGGCATTGGCTTTGGAACAACTGAATTTCATGTGCTCCGTCCTAAAAAAGATATTATTTTATCCGAATGGATTTGGTTTTTTATTCGTCAAGCTCATTTTTTGCAAGAAGCAACAGCATATTTTACTGGAGCAGTTGGCCAGCAAAGAATTCCCGAAAGTTTTTTAAAAGATTATCTTATTCCCCTTCCTCTCCTTCCCGAACAGCGGAGGATTGCTGAAAAACTTAGAGAGATTATGTCCGAGATTGAAAAGGCAAGAACCGCTTGTAAGAGACAACTTGAAGCAGTAAAAGCCCTCCCCTCCGCTTACCTTAGAGAAGTCTTTGAAAGTGAGGAAGCAAAGAAGTGGGAGAAAAGGAGATTAGGGGAGGTGTTGTCAATCATCGAAAGTGGCAGTAGGCCTAAAGGCGGTGTTCAGGAAGTAAAGGAAGGGATTATATCCATTGGGGCAGAACACCTGAATTCCTATGGGGGTTTTAACTTTGCCAATGTCCGGTTTATACCTAATGCGTTTTATCAAACAATGAAAAGAGGTAAAATTCAAAAAGGAGATGTTCTTATTGTGAAAGATGGTGCTACAACAGGAAAAACTTCTATAGTGGATGATGATTTTCCTTATAAAGAAGCTTCGATAAATGAACATGTGTTTAGGTTAAGGGGGAAAGAAAATTTATTAACTCAACAATTTCTGTTCTGGTTTCTATATTCACCTCAAGGACAATTCCAAATTCAGCAAGAATTTCATGGGTCAGCTCAGGGAGGAATTAATCAAAAATTTATCTACGGTGTAAGGATTCCCCTCCCCCCTCTTCCCACCCAGCAACGTATTGCCAATTATCTCAAAGAAAAAATGTCCGAGGTTGAGAAATTGCGCCAGGCGGTTGAAAGACAACTTGAAACAATTAATGCTTTGCCACAGGCATATTTGAGAAAGGCATTCAGAGGTGAGTTATGAGAAAAAATTGTAGGGGCGTATCAATATACGCCCGAAACCGAAAATCTATAAGATTAAAAAATTATGATTATTCCAGTTCAGGTGGATATTTTATTACAATTTGCACATACAATCGCAAACATCTTTTTGGAAAGATTATAGATGGTAAAATGATATTGAATGATGGTGGTAAAATTGCTCAACAATACTGGTTAGAAATACCGAAACATTTCCCGAATGCCGGGCTGGATGAATTTATCATTATGCCTAACCATGTCCATGGGATTATTATGATTCACAATCATGTGCGGGCTAATGATTATTCGCCCGCAAAATTTAAATCGCCCTCTAAGACCATCGGCTCTATCATCCGGGGTTTTAAAATTGCAGTAACCAAATGGTTCCGTTTTAATTCTAATGTTTATATTGTTTGGCAACGGAATTATTACGAACATATTATTCGTAATGAGAATGAACTCAACAAAATTCGCGAATATATTGTAAACAATCCTCTGCAATGGCAATATGATAGGGAAAATCCTCGGAGGGCGAATGATTATTCGCCCCTACAGAATCCATATTATGAACTGGAGGAAAATATCTATGGCAAAAAATAATAACCGCAGAATTACATCCCCTCAATCCCTTAATGCTTACATAAAATCTATTTGCGATATCATGCGGCGCTCTGGTAGGGCAGGTGCTTTGCAATATGTTCCAGAACTTACCTGGATGCTTTTTTTGAAAATCCTTGACGAAAGAGAGAGTAGAGAAGAAGAAGAGGCGAAAGCACTGGGTATTCCATTCAGGCCGTCCCTTGAATATCCTTATCGCTGGCGGGATTGGGCGTCAGCAACAGGAAAGAAAAGATTTGAGCTCCAGATGGGAACGCTGGGTGGATTTATGTCCTTTGTCAATGGAGAACTAATTCCATATTTACGAAATTTAAAAAATAAGCCTGGTGCTACACCCCGTCAAAAGGTGATTAGCGAAGTATTCTCTTCAACTGAAAGGACTTACATAGATACTGAAAGAAATCTTTTAGATATCCTCGATAAAATAAACGAACTTTCCATCTCCAATGTTGACGAAACCCATATGTTTACTCTATCTCAGGTTTATGAAGGATTGCTTTTGAAAATGGGAGAGAAGAATAATGATGGAGGTCAATTCTTTACTCCAAGAGAAATAATCCGGGTAATGGTAAAAGTGATTGACCCCAAGATTGGAGAAACGGTTTATGACCCTTGCTGTGGAACCGGTGGATTTCTTGCCCAGGCATATCAGCATATGAAAGAGAAGGCAAAGACTGCTTCTGATATAGAAATTCTAAAAACAAAAACATTTTATGGCAGGGAAAAAGAGAATCTTGTCTATCCTATTGCCCTTGCCAATCTTGTCCTTCAGGAAATAGATGAACCCCATATCTGGCATGGAAATACTTTAACCGGATTGGAATTTTATGGTGGATTATTCCAGGGCGCACCAGCACTTTTTGATGTGATTCTAACCAATCCACCATTTGGCGGAAAAGAAGGAAAGGATGCCCAGACCCAGTTTGCCTATAAAACAAGTTCAACACAGGTTCTATTTCTACAGCATGTTATTGATAGTCTAAAAACAGGCGGTAGATGCGGAATTGTAATGGATGAAGGAGTTTTATTCAGGACAAATGAAAATGCCTTTGTCCAGACAAAAAGAAAACTTTTAAATGAATGTGATTTGTGGTGTATTGTGAGTTTACCGCCCAAAGTTTTTGTCAATGCTGGTGCAGCAAGCAAAACAAATCTGCTCTTTTTTACCAAGGGAAAGCCAACTGAAGAAATCTGGTATTATGATTTATCAGATATTAATGTGACAAAGAAGCAACCTTTAACTTTACAGCATTTTGAAGAATTTTTTAAACTCCTTCCTGAGCGAGCAATTTCTGAGCGTTCCTGGCGGGTGAAAAGAGAAGAGATTGAAGCCAGAAATTATGACCTGAAGGCAGTGAATCCCAATAGAAAAGAGAAAGAAGATACCAGAACGCCCCAGGAATTAATCGCGATCATTGAATCTGAAGCCGGTCAGATAAAAGAGATTCTGGAGAGATTGAAAAAATAAAAAGGTCAATCAGCGCCAGAACCATGGCGAATTTCTTCATCCTCCTGCACGCAATTTTTCGGGCTGTGCGAAAAAAACCCTTTTTTATCTCTCATCTCATAACCGGGAGTTGCAATTGTCAATGTTTGACCTGTAAATGGCGCAACTCAATTCCGGACCGAGATTTATCGGCGATAATAGATTTTTACCGTCGAGCAAGAGATTTGGGATTTTATGCCACAACCTTATGGGGTGGTGAGCCCCTTTTGAGAACCGACATTCTGGAAATTGTTAGGGAGATAAAATCTTTAGGTTTTAAAATCGGGCTCATCACCAATGGATATTTTCTGAATGAAAAAATAGCCGTCACTGATTATCTTGATTTTTTAATCATCTCAATTGATGCTACAGGAAAACGCCTTGATGAAATAAGGAAAGTGGATGGATTGTATGAAAGAATCCTGGAAGGAATCAGCAATCAGAGATGCAAAAGGCTGATCATAAATACGGTCGTCTCTGACTTCTCTTATCCGGATTGCCTAAGGGTCGCTGACCTGGCACGGGCTTACAGATGTCCAATCTTCTTTGAGTATCCAACCGGCAAAGGATTGATCAGTCCGGAGACTGCCAGGAACGCATTCGCAAAAATTTTGAAGTTGAAGGAAATGGGTTATCCAGTTGGGAACTCAAAAAGTTATTTAGAAGCGGCACACCGGGGAAAATTTGAATATTCCTGCCGTGCCCATGATGTCGCCATTACCATTGATAATGCGGGATTTTTAAAAAATTGTATCAACCAGAAGGTAATCGGCAATGTTTATGAAGAAGACCTTGCAGAAGTTTTGAGTCGACCGGATTATCAAAATTTAAAAAAGATGAGCCGCCATTGCCACCGATGCACCGATAGTGGTGCCTTTGAGACAGCCAAAACTGCCCGGTTGGAACTCGATGTCCTGATTAATTCTTTACGCCTGTTTTGTAATAAAATTTCAGTCCGCAAATGATGGTCAGGCTACTTTTTTAAAGATCTCTGCACAATCCGGACAAGACTCAACGGGTCCAGATGGTAATTTTCATATAATACATCGGGTTCATCTGAACCACCGTATTGTTCAATCCCCATCTTGATGAATTGGGTATTTAAATTTTCTTCGGCGATGATCTGGGCAATGAGGCTGCCCAAACCCGAGTGGACGATGTGATCTTCATAGGTGATTATCAAGCCGGTCTGGGCGGCATCTTTAATCACCCGTCGTTCCAGTGCCAGTGGTGATGATACATTATATATTCTCATCTTTATTCCCGATTTGCTCAATTCTTCATAGGCAAAGATTGCCCGATGGACCATCGCTCCCATGGTGAATATTGTCCCTGCATCACCTTCCCGAATCAAATCAACCTTCCCATACTCAAATCTATAATTTTCATCAAAAAATATTTTGCCACTTGCATCTTTTATTATCGGAAGTTTAGTCCTACCCACGCCGATGACCCAGTTGCCCGGTTGATTTAAAACATAGCGGACGATGTGATCGGTCTGATTCGGGTCAGCAGGGATGACAACTTTAAACCCGAAGAGATTTCTCAATAAACCAAGGTAATCAATACAGTGATGGGTTTTACCATCAGGTCCGACATTATAACCCAAATGGGTAGCAAAGATTTTTAGATGGGTGTTATTAATATCATTAAGTCGGAGTTGATTATACACTTCGTCGATGCCAAAAACCCCAAAATCACCCCAGATTGTGATTACTCCGTTTATGGAAAGGACACCGGCAATCGTTGCCGTGGTATGTTCACTCACCCCGGCCTCAAAAAAGTTCTGGGGATAGAGTTGGGCGAACTTATTGGTTTTGACCGATTCCATTAAATCACAATCCAACACTGCAAAGGTGTTTGATGGATTTAATCTGGCGACTTCGGCAAGGACCTCACCAAATACATTCCGCGGGTCAGTGGTTTCTTTATACACCCTTACCCTGCCCACATCAACCTTCACCGGAAGTATCTCTTCTTTTTTATACCATTTTATCGCCTTTTCTTTTGTTTTTAACAGCTCATCGATGTCATCTTCAATGCCCAGTTCCTTTAAAGCCTGCCGGCATTCTTCTCGGGTGAGTGCCTGACCGTGATATTTGGCATTGTTTTCCATAAAGGATACGCCCTTGCCCATCGTCGTTTCGCAAATTATTACATAGGGACTCGTAGCATCGGAAATCGCCATTTTTATAGCATTGAATATCTCATGATGATCATGTCCAGATACCTCCAGCACCTTCCAGCCATCTGCAAGATAATTCTCTTTGATGTTTACCGGCATAACATCTTCAACCCGACCAGAAATCTGGAAATGGTTGTAATCGATCAAAACTGTAAGATTATTAAGCCCAAATTTCTTGGCAAAGCGCCGTGCCTCACCAACCTGCCCTTTCGCCTGTTCGGCGTCACTCATAATCACGAATGTATGATAATTTAGATTCTTTAAGCGCGCGGCAAGGGCGAAACCACACCCGGCAGAAAGTCCTTGTCCTAAATTCCCTGTCGTCCACTCCACACCGGGGATATGTCGTTCCACATGACCTTCAAATGGACTGTAGATTTTTCTAAAACTCACCAGCAGATCTTTTAAATCCACAAATCCAAGCCTTGCCAGTGCTGCATAAAAACCTGGCGAGGTATGTCCGTGACTGACGATTATCCGATCGCGTTCCGGGTCATCGTAATTCTGGGGTGTGATATTGGCAAAATACAAAACCGTGAGGTAGATATCAATCGAAGACATTGAACCACCAGGATGCCCGGAACCAGCAAGCGTTGTCATCTTTAAAATATCACCCCGACAGAGGCGAGCAAGTTCCTTCAACTCTGTCCAAACCGAATCAGGTATTGGGGAAAAGAAATTTAATTTCTTCATATCACCGAAACCTTAAAATCATCTTCTGCCATTGTATAATCCGGCTTGATCTTTAATATCAGATTACCCTCTTTAGCAAATCGTGCCAGAATATCCGAACCGCGGGTCGTCAGGAAATCCGCAATACGCGGAGAAACCTGCAATTCGACAATCTTATTTTTTATGGACCGGGCGTTAGTAAAAAACCAGCGTTCAATGTCGCTGATGACACTCATCCGGGATATCACCCGACCGCGTCCCTTACATACCGGGCAGACTTCACTCAAAGAATAGGTGAGACTGGTGCGCGAACGTTCCCTGGTAAACTGGAATAAACCAAACTCGCTCACTTCTCCAATCTTGTAGCGTGCCCGGTCATTGCGAATCAATGATTTAAACTCACGGACCACTTTCTCAATACTCTCTTTCTTCTCCATATCAATCAAATCCACCACCACCAGACCGCCGATATCGCGCAGCCGCAATTGTCTTGCCACCTCCCGGATTGCCTCCAGATTGGTGGAGAGGGCTAATTTCTCTGCCTGCTTTTCCCTTGAGGACTTACCGGTATTCACATCAATCGCAAGAAATGCCTCGGTATGGTCAAGGACGATATAACCACCACTGGGAAGCCAGATTTTACGCTCAAAGATGGACTTCAATTGTTCTTCAATACCGAATTTGAAGAATAACGGTTCAGGGTCTTTGTATAATTTGACCCGCGAGCGCATCCGGGGTGAGACATTGTTCAGGTATTGAATTATCTCATGATACTTTGCCTCATCATCTACATAAAGATTGCGCACTTCCTGATTAAAAAGGTCACGCACAATCTTTATCAGGGTGCTAGGCTCCGCATATACTAAACAGGGAGCAGGGACGCTTTCCACGAGTTTCAAGTTTTTTTCCCACATCGATTTTAAATACTGAACCTCTCTTTGAATTTCGTCGGGCCGGGCCGTAGCAGCAGCAGTGCGGATTATCAAACCCATGCCATCCGGTTTAATCTCCCGGGCAAGACGTGCCAGTTGCTCCCGTTCATGACGGTGATAAATCTTCCTTGAAACACCAATATTCCGAGCATTAAGCAAGAGCACCACATATCTTCCAGGAATGGAAATATACGAGGTCACCCGTGGTCCCTTCACGCCGTAAGAATCCTTCGTTATCTGGACGATTATCTCCTGATTTTCTTTTAATTTAATCCCCTCAGCCCTTACTTCTTCTTCAATTTCAATATCCTCACTCTCAAACAGTTCTGAAAATTCTTTAAACGGGATTTCATCCAGCGGCAGGAAGCCATTCTTTTCCATCCCGATATCCACAAATGCCGCCTTGAGCCCGGTCATAAGATTAAGAACCCGTGCCTTATAAATATTCCCTACCAGACTTATCTGGTCCGGACGGTCCACATGGAATTCAATCAGAGTATCATTCTCCAATACGGCAATCCGGGTTTCGGTGGTAGCAACACTCACAAAGATATCTTTTTTTGTCACCTTACCTCCATTGGCGAATAAAGCAAGCCACCCCGCTTTATAAACATCAATGTTCGGGTCACCGGATATTTTTTTGTCTGTTCTAAGGGGACTTCTGTAAGATAAGAAAGTAGTTCATAGATATTGATATATTTTTCTCCGTAATACAAACCGCATGTCAAGAGGCCATCTTTATAGGTGATTGATTCTATTGATTCGGCGATATTCTTCACCCGGGATTTGGAATTGATGTAAATGGGTTGATTCTTCAGTATTTCCAGTGACTTACGGATATCACTCCGGGGCAGGGTGACTTCATAATAGATTAAATTAATTGAACTGGAGAGTGAAGGAGTACTGGGTGCGATTGCCCGGACATCAAGCACCCGAATGCTGGGTGGAAATCGGGCATTCAGCTCTCGAGAAATATTACCAAAATACTCACCCTCAAGATGAAAATCAAAATAATCGGATTTGCAGACCTGTCCTACGCTCTTTGGAGGACCGAATGAGACCTTAGGAATTGGCGAGAATCCCGAGGTGAAACTCAATGGTAAATCAGTCCGCCGTAATCCACGGTAGATTGCCCGGGTGATATCAAGATGCGAGGCATACCGGTATTCTTCACCCACCGAATATTTTACCCGATAGATGAGTGATTTTCCCGCACGCCTTGGATATCGGCCATAACTGAGATAAACCTCCTCGCTTTTGATTGATTTCTGAAGATTGCCCGTGCAGGCACCACAATTACTACATTCTTCGTAATAACAATTCGGTGTCAACTCGCCCTTCTGTGCCTTTGCATATTCGCTTTGCAAAAATTCTTTTTTCACACCAACATCAATAAAATCCCAGGGACGAGAAGAATTCATGCCCTTCAGATAATCCCAAGGGTTGACACCGGTCTTTTCAAATGCACGCTGCCAGCGTGTGAAATCAAAATACTCCCGCCATTCTTCAAAACAGCTCCCGGCGCGGTAAACTTCTTCAATCACCTCAAATACCCTCTCATCTGCCCGGGAAAGGAGGGCTTCAATGAATGAAACCTCTGGTGCCTGATAATTCAAATCTACCCGATTTTTCTTGATCTTGCGCACGATGCTGATACGGGCATTCAGTTCTTCAAGAGAAAGAAATGGAACGGATTCGAAAGGGGTATGAGGTTTGGGAACAAAGGCTGATAAAGAAAGTTTTATCGCTCCCTTGGGATATAATCTCAATATCTCATTTACCAGGCGCTTTATCTCCAATACATCCTCTTCTTCCTCAAATGGGAGTCCCACCATAAAATAGAGTTTCACTTGGCGCCAGCCCTGTTCATATGCAATCCTTATCCCCCTTAAGAGCTGCTCTTCAGAGAATGGTTTGTTGATCTTTTGGCGCAGACGCTCTGAACCAGCCTCGGGAGCAAAGGTCAATCCAGTCTTCTTCACTTCTTTGAGCAAAGATGCCATCTCCTCGGTAAAAAGTTCACCGCGCATCGCTGGTAATGAGACGCTAACATTTTTTTTCTTTAAGAAATCGTTCAATTTCCGGATGAGATTGCAGAGATTGGGATAATCCAGAATGGAAAAAGACAAAAGAGAGACCTCTTCCCAGCCGGTCTCCCTTATTCCTTTATCCACCGCCTTTAATACCGCTGCTTCAGGGCGGATGCGCAAAGGACGATTGGTATAGCCGGCCTGACAGAATCTACAGCCGTAAGTACAACCACGCATCACTTCAATCGCCAGGCGGTCGTGGGTAACCTCGCAGATGGGCAGAATTGCCGGCGAGGGGATCGTCTCCTCGGTCAGTTCTTGGACCATCCTTTTTTTAATGGTTTTTTCCTTTTTATGGATCGAAGGAACCCAGACACCTTCTATTCGGGAAATCGCCTCCAGACGCTGGTGTTTTTTTTCGCGCGGAATATCGATGAGTATCTCCGCAATCTCCTTTGCGACCTCTTCTCCATCGCCGATGACAAAGGCATCAAATACCGGACTAAGGGGTGTAGGATTCAATGTGCATGGACCACCCGCGATCAAGATGGGGTCTTTTGCATCACGGTCCTCGGCTTTGTAGGGTATGCGGGCGATATCGAGTAGGTAAAGAACATTGGTATAATTTAATTCACTCTGGAGGGAAAACCCCAAAAGATCGAATTCATTGATCGCTTTTTTTGTCTCAAGGCTGTATAATGGAATATTATTTTTTCTCAGCTCGGCACCGAAATCTGGCCAGGGTGCGAAGATCCGTTCACATTGAATACCTGGAAACTGGTTGAAAAGATGGTAAATGATTTTGATGCCCAAATTGGACATGCCAATTTCGTATACTTCCGGAAAGACAATGCCCACATAAATCTGTGGGGTGGATTTAATGGTGAGATTGAGTTCGCCCCCAGTATAACGGATCGGCCTTTTAACAAGGGGGAGTATCTGGTCCAGCATGAGAAGAATCAAAGACTACAAAGAGTTGAATTGAGATTACTCACTGTACACTTTGCTTAAAAAATCGCTTCAGATTAATGCGTAGCCTCTCTCCAGTGCCCGGTCATTGAGTGCCAGTTGTTGCTCACCCGCCCGCTCAAACCTCTTACGCTGTGCCTTCTTCATGGATTCAATGCTCACGACATTCGTCCTTTTTATCACTGCCCCGAGCATCACCATATTTGCAATCCTGCCCTGTCCCAGTTCTTCGGCAATCTTGTTGGCTTCCACGGGAATGATTTCAATATCATTCCGCACTGGTTGGGATTTGATCAAGGTTTTATTGTAAAATAGTATACCACCCGGTTTCACAATAGGTTCAAATTTTAAAAGGGAAGGCTCGTTCATCACAATCGCAACATCCGGATTGACCACCACCGGTGAAGCAATCTTCTCATCGGATACTACAACCTGACAATTGGCAGTTCCGCCGCGCATCTCCGCACCATAGGATGGGAAGAATGTCACATTTAGATTCTCCAGTAACCCGGCATAAGCGAGGATAATGCCGGATGAAACAACACCCTGTCCACCAAATCCCGCGATGATAAATTCTTTCGTCACTTTACCTCCTTTGCACGATTCCGGAATTCACCAAGTGGGTAATACTTTGCCATCACCTCTGCTATCCATTTCTTTGCCTGGATTGGTGTAACTCCCCATCCCGTAGGACACATGGAAAGGACTTCAATCAAAGAAAATCCTTTATTTTCAAGTTGATACTGGAAGGCAGTTTTTATCGCTTTTTTGGTCTTTATAATATTCTTGGGTGTATCCACTGCCACCCGCTCCAAGTAGAATGGTCCGTCAAGGGCATTCAACAGCTCGCAGACCTTTATTGGATAACCCTGTTTTACTACATCCCTTCCTTTGACCGAGGTTGTGGAACGCATTCCAGGAAGCGTAGTAGGTGCCAGCTGTCCTCCGGTCATACCATAGATCGCATTGTTAATGAAGATGATCGTGATATTCTCATTCCGGGCTGCAGCATGGATCGTCTCAGCAGTACCAATCGCAGCAAGGTCGCCATCGCCTTGATAGGTAAATACCACACAATCCGGCCGAGTCCTTTTTATTCCGGTGGCGACTGCCGGTGCCCGACCATGGGGGACCTGGATCATATCACAATTGAAATATTCGTCGGCGAATACCGAACAACCCACCGGGGCAATGCCGATCGCCTTCTCGCGAATGTTCATCTCGACGAGGAGTTCGCCAATAATCCTATGTACTATACCATGGCCACATCCCGGGCAATAACGCTGTTTTATCTCTGTGAGCCCGGCTGGTCGACCAAAAAGTAATTTCATTTTTTACTCCTGATTTCAATGATTTTATTGTAGATTTCAGGTCCGGTTGGCAAGCCTCCACCCGGATGCCCAATAAAATGAATCCTTGCCTTCCCTTCCACCGCCAGTCTTACATCCTCAATCATCTGTCCCAGACTCATCTCCACCACCAAAAAATCTTCTACTTTTTTGGAAAGTTCGCTAATTATTTTTGCGGGGAAGGGCCAGAGGGTAATGGGTCTCAACAATCCGGCTTTAATCCCCTTCTCCCGCGCCATCCTCACGCCAGCCTCCGCAACCCTTGCGGATGTCCCATAAGCGACCACGATAACCTCCGCATCATCAATCTTTATTTCTTCCCATCGCTGCTCATTATTTAAAATCTCCTGATACTTCTTCCATCTGCGCCAGTTCCACTCTTCAAGTTTACCCGGTCTTAAATCGTAAGAACGGACCACCCGTCGTTCGCGCCCCTTGCATCCGGTGAGCCACCAATCCTGCTCGGGTAAGCTCTTCGGATCAATGGGTTCTCCTTTTATCTCCACCGGCTCCATCATCTGCCCGAGTAACCCATCAGCGAGAATTAATGCTGGATTGCGGTATTTTTCCGCGAGTTCAAAGGCAAGTCTGGGAAATTCAAACATCTCCTGGGCTGAATTGGGTGCCAAGACGATGGTATGATAATCGCCATGACCACCGCTTTTGACCGATTGAAAATAATCAGACTGGGCTGGAGCGATATTGCCCAAACCAGGGCCACCCCGCACGACATTAACCACCAAGACCGGAATATCAGCACCCGCAATATAAGAAAGACCTTCCTGCATTAGACTTATACCTGGAGAACTCGATGAGGTCATTGCTCGAGCTCCTGCTGCCGCTGCACCAAAGAGCATATTTATTGCTGCGAGTTCACTTTCGGTTTGTAAAAATACTCCACCCACCTCGTTCATCCGGATCGACATATATTCAGGAATCTCATTCTGAGGGGTTATGGGATAACCAGCAAAAAAACGGCAACCAGCATAAATCGCTCCTTCAACGAGTGCGTGGTTACCATACATCAAGGTCTTTTCTGCCATGATAACTCCTTATTTATAAACCTCTATCGCGGGCTCTGGACAACTCATATAGCAGTAACCACACCCAATACATTTCGACATATCAGTGACCTCAGCAGGATGATAGCCACTGGAATTGATGCGGTCGGGTGCGATTCTTAAAATATTCACAGGACAAACATTATCACAACAAAGGCCGCACCCCTTACAGATCTCCTCTAAAATCTTGACCTCAGGCATCAAACCTCCTTGACTTATAGGTCTTCAAATTGGTAAACAAAAATAGAATGTTTACCCAAATGCTCAGATAAGCAAATCTTTAACAATTTTCATGCCTTATTTGTAAATTGAACTATTATATTGAAAAAAATCCTCAAGTCAAGGACTTAAACCATTGAGTCCTCTCCATATTTTTTTATATCTTGTGAAGGAACGATGAAACTCCTGGGCAGGATTTGTAAGGGTAATCAATAATTTAGCGCTGGGTACTTTCGTAGGGCAAGGCTTTAGCCTTGCATAAATAAAAAATGCCTTTATCACCCCCCACCATAATCCTCACCCATCAAAGAGAAAGGAGAAAAAGTGAGGAATACTCAGTCACTTTTGCCCTTGACGAGAAGCAAAAATTAGATATACTATATTTAGTGAAAGGGGGTGATAAAACAAAAAACTTGAGAAACGCAAATAGATGAGTGTAGCTAAGAAAAAGGGGGTAAAATGGTTGG
>JBDRWD010000033.1 GCA_039802205.1 candidate division WOR-3 bacterium | reverse complement strand
TTTCATCATGGCCTCCGCCATGATTTTAAAACAAATTGAAAAAGAATCAAGAGACAAATCCATTTTTATCACCCCCACCTTAATCCTCCCCCATCAAAGGGGGAGGAAAAAGTGAGGAGTACTCAGTTCGCTTTGAATTAAAAATATATTTCTCTATAATCCAAGATTTTATTTTGATGAAAGAGGAGTAAACAATCGCATTACTGTCATTTCGTCATTTTGGCAATTGACGAAATGATAAAATGAAATTTCTGTTTGTTTTATTGAATTAAAAAAGGCTTTATTTATAATATTAAGCCAGCCTTTGATTTACATACCAATTATTAGTGCAGGACTAACTTTTGGGTTTGCATTTTTTATTTTTGCAAGGCTAACCTCTGGTTCTGAAAGAACCATCGGTTCTTGAAGAAAGCCTTGCCCTACGAGAGGGAAAATCTGGTGATTTTTAATTGTCGAGCAAGCTCGACCACTACAGAAAAATAACATGAATAAAAGTAGCGAGGACTCAGTTTGGTTGCCCGTTGACTTTATACAAAATGGAATTATAATTTTCTATGGATAAACCACGGATTATTTTGAGTAGGTGTTTTTGTGAAGCGGTGCGTTATAACGGCGGGATTGTGCAGGATGAGTTTGTGGAGCGTTTGAAAAAGTTTGTAGATTACGAACTCGTCTGCCCGGAAATGGAAATGGGGCTGGGTGTGCCGAGGCCAAAGATAATTGTAATAAAAGAAAATGGCAACAAAAGGTTATACCAGCCTGAAACCCAGAGAGACCTCACCCAGAATATTAAAAAATTTATAAAGGATTTTGTAGATAATGTAGATATAAATGAGTTTGATGGATTTTTGTTGAAGAGTAAATCCCCATCCTGCGGCATTACCTCGGCAAACTACTATCAAAACGATAAGATTGTAGGACGAACCGATGGGTTTTTTGCCGAAGGAGTAAAGAATCATTTCCCGCAATTGCCGGCTGAACACGAGGGTAGGTTAAAAAATCCTGAATTACGCGAGCATTTCTTGATAAGGATATTTGCCTATGCAGAATTTCGGCGGTTAAAAGAAAATTTAAGTGCAAACGAACTTGTAAAATTCCATACCCGATATAAGTATCTGCTTATGACTTATAGCCAGAAAGCTCTAAAAGAGATGGGAAAGATTGTGGCGGATGGAAAGAGCAATTTGCAGGAGAAATTGGAAAATTACAAAAATCTATTTTATAGTGCATTTGCCAAAAAGCCATCCCGTTCAAAACATTTTAATACTATTCTCCATATTTATGGTTATTTTTCAAAAAATCTGAACGAAAAAGAAAAAAGACATTTTTTAAATCTGCTTGAGAAATATAAAAATGGCACTGGTGCATTGAGCACAATTATTGAAATGCTCAAAAATTTCTCTTATCGGTTTAATAATACCTATTTATTAAGTCAAAAATATCTCGAACCCTTTCCTGAAGAATTGATGTTTGCTGATACTTTGGTGCGGAAATAGATGGATAATTAAAATTTTTAAACCTTTTTGTTTTGATTGAGGGTCTGGGCAATCACGATCTTATTCCGACCAGTCTCTTTGGCAGTGTATAATGCCCGATCTGCCAGTTCAATTAGTTCAATCCGAGTGGAGGCGTCTTTGGGATAATCGGCAATGCCGACGCTGATAGTAAATTTTATCTTATGTTGATTAAAAATCACTTCGGCTTTATTGATGTGGTCTTTCAACCGCACTGCCATTTCTACACCCTTTTTTAAATTGCTTCCCGGAAGAATGATCGCAAACTCTTCACCGCCATAGCGTCCGGCAACCCCGGTCTGGGCAATGAGCCGACCAATGAATTTTAAGACTTCATCCCCAGCCTGATGACCATAGGTGTCGTTGATCTTTTTAAAATGGTCTATGTCAAACAAAATGAGAATGAATTCTTTCTGCTTTTGTATCTCCTGCTCCAGCAATTCCTGAAAATGGCGGTGATTATAAAGGCCCGTCAGACCATCCCTTATCGATAGTTCTTTCACCCGCTCATAAAGTATTGCCCTCTGCCAAGCAAGGGTTAATTGTGAGGAAAGAATCTGCAATGCCTCCACATCTTCTTCGGTAAATCTTTTTGGCCGATGGTCTTCAAGCCAGATCACTCCCAGCACTTCATTGTCGCCTTTGACCGGCATCCCCAAAAATGAACCTCGACTTTTCTTCTCGCCCTTTTTTAAGACAATCAGATTCCCGGCACGTAAATCGTCCTTTATTATGTAGTTACGATGCCGGACCACCAATCCGACCAAGCCTTCGTCTAACGGAAATTTGGTATTCTCTTTCAAATAGGTTGACTCCAGTACTGTCCCCTGGTTATTCAATTCGTCTACTGCTGCAATGGATAATTCATCACAATTCAATACCGCCTGAAATTCCTTGACAGTGTCGCTAACAATCGTTTTTAACTCAAGACCCCGCTGGAGTTTTCGGGCAAGTTCGGCGATTGAGGATAGATACTTTGATTCATACCGTTCTTTCTCATATAATCGCAACATGGCGATTAAAAAACCCACACCTTTCGCTGCTTCATCGAATAATGTTTTATCCTCCTCACTAAATTGTTCACCCTTTTGATCGACAACCAGAATACCTTCGACACGATCTAAAATCAAAATCGGGGCAATCATTACAGAATTGATTATCATCTCACCTCGATAATAACCGAGTTCTTCTGAGCTCTGAACGAATTCTTTTAAAAGCACCGATTTCTTTTCCAGCAGGATTTGGCGATACAATCCCCTTTCGACCTTAACAATCGCATCGGGTATGAATAGTTCGGAACGAGAAAAGCCTTGAATCAAAATAAGTTTATCTTCAAAGTAAGAAAATATCGCGGTGGTATGGGCATTGAAAAGATTGTGGACGAATTTGACATAAAAAAGTAGTGGCCGTTCAATACCCGGATGACGGTCAATGTCCTTTATAGAGGTAATGAGGTTCTTGGCTTCAAAATTTGCCGGTCCAAAAAAGTAGTCCCGAGCTTCATAGCGTGCCAGGGATTTTTTGAGCTTTGTTTCACGAGCATTTAGCTTGTCAATGATCACAGCAATCACCAAAAATGACAGGGCTAAAAATAAAAGGGGGAACAGATTGAATTGTTTTTTTATGAGATTGGAACCAATTTCTATCAGCGATAAAAATCCGGAGAATATCAAGTAATGCTGGGGTTTCTCCTTATAAGCTACCAGTGCCAGTGCCGGATAATAAGCCATAAAAAATGGGGACCTTACACCACCGGTCAATTGAATCACAATATTGAGTAATATCCCGCCAATTAAGGTATCGTATAACTGGATGCGTCTTTTAAGCACATAGAAGATGTAGTATAAAAAAACGATGCTGAAGATTATCAAGCCAAGTTTAATATTAAGATTGTAATTTAGAAAGCCGCTGGCAGCAATTGCCGTATAAATGATAATTCCAAGATAGAAAAAAATCATTTCATTAAATACGCTTTAGCGCAGCCTGGGCAAGGCTGGCAAGAAATTTATCGCGGGAATTGACAAATTCTTCAAGAATAATCTTAGTCTCAGGATGGCCAATTTTAAATAAAGATGCAAGTGCAATCTGTTTTAATTCCTGTGCCGCCTGGTCGTCGCGGAAGGTGAGGTTCCTTAAATAATCGACTACGGGCGAAAATGCAGCTTCTATCTTCCGCTCGCCAAGGATTTTTAAAAATTCGGCATGGAAAGGGTCGCCTTTTTCTTTTAGTAACGGCAATAATTCAATGAGTTCTTCATTCGTTAAGGTCTTTTTTAAAGCCCGTAACGCTTCAGCCTTAACTTCAATCGCTGTATCCTGAAGCAACATCTTCAATCCTGCTTCATAATTTAATTTGGCAAAAGTCCTGGCCAGTTCCAGGCGCACACGATCCTCGGGGTCGTTGACAAGCATTTCAAGTTGGGATGCACTCTCTTTCGCACCAATCTCTCCCACCAGGTAAACAATATTTCGGCGCATATACCATTCTGGGGCATCAAGATTTTTTAATAGCACTTCCAACCCTGTTTTTCCGATGTTCTTCAATATGTCCACAATCTTCATACGGAGACTGTGATCTTCAGCCTCTTTTAAGGTCATCAAAAGTTCAGGCACCGCCTCTTTGCCGATCTTGACAATTGCCGCGCGGACTTCAGGGTACACACCGCTTTCCCAGAGAAATGAAATGAGTGCAGGCAGGGCATAGGGATTTTGTGTTTCACCCATGAAATTTATCAATGCCCGCTTCACCAGCAATGGAATGCCAGGCCTGCCCATTATTTTGTTGAATGGCTCCACCAGCATATCACAAACCTTGCCAAGATTGGCTATCCGCGCAGCCTTATAAAAATTAAATATCTCTCCAATCGAATTATTTATTACTTCGAAAACCGGCTCCCGTTCCAGTGCCAATGAAAGCCTCTGCACAATCTCTTCCACAATCTCAATATGTCCCTGGGCGATGAAGCGCCCGGCGAGCGTGGTCAAAGATTTAATTCCTTCTTCCCGAACCCGGGCATTAGGCGATTCAAGCATGTTATAGTAAGGATTAAGCACGCCCTGCAAATCGGCGCGCGAAAAGGAAACCATCAACTTCTCGCTCAAGAGTAATCCCATCTGTGCCAGATATTCGTAGATATCAGGAATCTTTTCTTTTAGCATTGGTAGTAATTTGGCAAGTTTACTATCGCTGATTGCGCCAAGAATTTTTTTTACCTCTGAGGTTTCCTCACGCCTGGTTACAATTAATTCAAGTAGTTTTTCTTCATCGAGGCTGGAGAGAATCTTCAGCACAAAGGGTTTTAATTCGATATCTTTTAATAACTCCACTCGATGCTGATAAGGTAAGTTTTCCAGAATCCTTGCTACGGCCTCACTGTGAAGGATCTGTCGTTCTGCGCCTATCTTTTCCCCAGCCTCAACAATCCGCTCCAGGTTCGGCTTTATCTCCAGTGCCGACAATCCCCTTTCCACCAGTCTTTTAAAATCTTCTATCGCATTGGTAATATCCTCGCTGACCGGCGGGGCTTCGGAGACAGGTGTCTCCTGCGCAACCTGGGCTATTGTGCCGCCCTGGATACCAAATTTCACTACATTAATCTTTATTCTTTCGGTTCCACGGACTTTGAGCATTTCGCCAGGACCTCCGTATTCTTTTATCTTCAATTTGGAACTGCTCAAGACTTCATAAAGGTTTTTTACATCTTCGTTATTCACCCCCACCACAAAAGTCAAACTCTCAATCTCATTTTTGCGCAGGGCTTCAATAAACGAAAGGACCGCAAGATTTTTGGATACATCAAAACGCATATCCTGAAAAATTACTGTCTTCTCAAGAAAATAAAAAGAAAATTCCGGGTAATCATGGAAGAGTTTTAAAAGCAGGGATAGGGTGCTGGCAACGACTTTTTCCATTATCGGATGTCCGGGTGGATAGGATTTGGCGGATTTGAAACCAACTGCGAGTTCTTTTAAGAAATCAAGGACTGCCTGCTGGGCCATATCTTAATTTTATAAATTTTTATTATTGTGTCAAGATACGCGCCCGCTGATTACTCGCCACTTTTTGTCAAATTATTTTTATGCACTTGATTATTAGATGTAGCCGTCCCCTTCAGGGTGCGAAAGCCTGGGATTTAAAAACATTTATCCGCAGGCTAAAGCCTGCGACCACCATTTTACGGATTATGAAACAGCTCATCTGCCATTAATTCCTTTGTCACTATTTTTTATGTGTCATTTTTTTCTTTTGTTTGTGGAGATACATCATCCGGTCCGCACTTCTTAATAGACTCGTTATCGTGACCGGCCGGCGAGGATGATAATAGGACCAGCCTGCACTCAGGGATATCTTAAAAGGAAGATGCCCAGATTCATTAAAAGCTTCCAGGCGTCTGTAGAGCCGTTCATAAAACTCTTGCCCTCGGGTTTTCTTTATCTCCAGGGTCAAGACTACAAATTCATCACCGCCGATACGCGCGATGAGGTCGGACTCCCGGAAGGTCCTTTTTAGAATCAGCGCCGTATGAATCAATGCCTGGTCACCCATCGCATGGCCAAAGGCATCGTTGATATCCTTGAGATTGTCCATATCCATAAAGAGTAAAAGCAAGGATTTTTGGGTGCGCTGGGCGATGCGCAACTGATGCTCAGCCAGGGTGAGAAATCCTCGACGATTATACAAACCGGTCAACTCATCGGTGAAAGAAAGTGCCTGGAGGGTTGCAGTGAGCTGCTTGCGCTCGGTGACATCTTCGATCACCCCATCAATCCACTGGATAATCCCATTCTCATCAAACTGCGCCTTAGCATAAATGGAAGCCCAGAAGGTGGTGCCATCCTTCTTTTTCAGTTCAATCTCCCGGTCCCGCACCTCGCCGTTTTTGAGCAGGTCATTTAAAAATTGTCTTCTTTCCCGGGGATTTTTGTAAAAACGCTCCACCGGGATTTTTGTAATCTGACGCATAGAAGTATAACCAAACATTTTCAAAAATGCGGGATTGACCTGTATGAAATAACCTGGGACATTGGGTGTGGAGCGATAAACCCCAAGATTGACATTATTCACAATCGTCCGGAATTTCTCTTCACTCTGCTGGAGTGCTAACTGCGTTCTTTTCTGCGATGTGATATCCTGGGTTATGGTAACCACATATTCCACCTTGCCGTTTTTATCCCTCAAGGCATAATAATGCTGGGAAACCCATTTGTCAAATTTGGTCTGCGGGTCAATGACATGGATTTCAGGGATGAATATCTCACCCCCTTCATCAAATATTTTTTGCACCTGCGGGGCATGTTCTTTTAAATAAGGATAGCGCTGGGCAACACCCCAGCCTTTACACATCTTTTCATAGGTGATTATTTTCTTATAAGTCAGATTCCAGATCTTTTTCCAAGCCTTGTTATATGAGACGAGCTCCCCAGAACCGCGGCGGACAGTGATCCCCACTGGAGAATGTTCAAAGACTGCCTTGTTTAATATTTTATACTTACAAACTTCCTCCCGCAATTTTTTTAACTGTTCTTTCAATCTTGAGATTTCTCCAAAAATTCGTTCTTTATGTTTTTGGCGTTTTCCCATTGATAAAGTATTATACAGAAATAATCCTCAATGTCAATATGTAATACACAATTTGTAGCACTTCTCAGCCATTGACAGCAAAGGCATTTCTGGTATAATTGATGGTGAAGCAGTTAATACCTTTGCTCCTTCTCGGTATTTTTTGCACAAACCAGGAACGCGTGACCGAAGTGATAGATGGTGATACCTTTAAAACTGAAAAAAACAAGACCATCCGCCTGCTCGGGATAAATGCCCCGGAACTGGATGAACCAGGTGGAGACATCGCCAAGGAATTTCTGAAGTGGATGATACTGAATAAAAGAGTGATATTGAAAAAAGATATCAGCGAAAAAGATGACTATGGCCGGTATCTCTGCTATGTCTATCTTGATGGCAAATTTGTCAACGAAGAAATGCTACGGCTGGGACTGGCGGAAGCCCGGTTTTATCCCCCGGATACATTATATAAAAAAGAATTGCTGGAGGCGGAAAAGACTGCCATCCGGAATAAAAGAGGTTTATGGTCCTTTCCGGTTTTTCAGATACCTGACACCATTGGCTTCTATCGAAAAGAATTTATCACTCCTGAGGGCTCTCCGGAGGTAATCTCTTATCTGGATGCCCATAAGTATTATGGCAAGGTGAAGACTGTGGAAGGGAGAATTGTTCTGACCAACAATACCGGCCGGGTATGTTTTTTGAATTTCCATAAAGACTGGAAAAACCATTTCACCGCAGTGATCTTTGCGAGCGATTTTGATAAATTCCCGAAGCATCCTGAAGATTATTATCTTAATAAAAGGGTGCGCATCACCGGTCTGATAAAAGAATATAAGGGGAAACCAGAGATCGTCCTCAAAAGTCCGACCCAGATCCAGGTGTTGAAGTAGTTTATTTCGCAAAAATCTGGGGAGTATTTTTTACCGGATGGATTATTATCTCCACCTCCACCCCATAAACATCCCTGATGGTCTCAGGTTTAATGATTTCTGAGGGCTTGCCCCATTTATAAATCGTGCCCTGATAAAACATGATCAATTTTTCGGAAAATTGAGCCGCGAGGTTTAAATCGTGGTTGACCATCAGAATTGTCATCCCATCTTTATTTAAATCCTTTAATAAGTCCATAATTTTTATTTGATGTTGAATGTCTAAGTGGCTGGTTGGTTCATCGAGGAGAAGTATCTGGGGTCTTTGGGCAAGGGCACGGCTGATGACCACCATCTGTCTTTCACCTGAGGAGAGTGAATTCACAGGTCTTGTCTGTAAATCTTTGATATTCGTTTTTTCCATTGCCCAATCCACGGCTTTTAAATCTTCTCTACTTAAACGCTGGAAAGGCTCCAGATAAGGATACCGTCCCATCAACACGATATCCCCCACCGAGTAATTATGGAGAAAATGGGTCTCCTGGGGGACAAAACTCAGGATGCGGGCAAGGACCTTGGACTTTAAATCTTTGATATTCTGGTCAAATATTTGAACTTCACCGCTAAAATTTTTTAAAATCCCGGCGATGACCCGCAGGAGCGTAGATTTGCCGGCACCATTCGGTCCGATGATACTGACAAATTCGCCTTTTTCTATTATCAGGTTTACCGATTTTAAAACCGGTCTTTGATTGTAGGAAAAAGATAGATTGTTTAATTCAATCGCCTTCATGTTCCTTTGCGACGGTAAAGGTAGATGAAAAAAGGGACACCCAATAACGAGGTAATCACCCCAGTGGGTAATTCATAGACCGTAAACATCCTGGTCAGGGCATCGGAAAACAGCACAAAAGTAGCACCCAGGACCAAGGAACCACCGAGATTGCGGATATGCCGGGGACCGAATAACATCCTTGAGATATGGGGTATCACCAGTCCGACAAATCCGATTGCACCCACCAGAGAGACCACAAAACTCACCAGCAGGGTCGCAACCACGAATACTTCCATGGAAAAACGTTGGATATCCAAACCGAGTGCCTGGGCAGATTCAACCCCGGTGGTAAGGATATCAAATTCGCGATAATACCGATAAAGGTAGAAAATGAGGAAAGCAGAAATTGCCAGAAGAACTATGAGCATCAACCGATTCTGGGGTGTGATCACGATGCCGAGATAGCCCATCAAAAGATAGAGCACTTCGTAGAGTTCTTTTCTGCCTGCAATCATGATGAGCATCACAAGAGCACTGCACAAAAAACTCATTATCACTCCGGAAAGAATAAGCCGGTCGCGCAGCAATCCCCCTTCAACCCGGGCAATGGTAAATACCAGAAATCCTATAATTAGGGCACCGGCAAATGCGAAAGCCGGACTCGCATACTGAAAAAAGACCATGCCCATGGCGGATCCAAGTGCAGCCCCGGATGCTGAACCCAAGGTAAAAGGTTCTACCAAGGGGTTTCCGAAAAGTCCCTGGAGCACGCTACCACAGAATGCCAAGACACCACCCGCATATATGCCCAGGACTATCCGATAGCCCCGCAACAGGAGTATTTCTTCTTTACTCAGATCCGGCACACCAACTACCAGTTCCAGAACAACCCCGAGAACCAATAGCAAAACCAAAACCAGGCTTTTATTCAAAAATCTGCTCCAGTTGTCGAAAACCCAACACCAACCGCGGTCCAGGACGCAAAAAATGGTCGGGATTTAATTCCTGGTAGACCTTTTTCTTTTTCACCGCTTCAATCTCCTGCCAGCCCAGACGGTCGGCTATCTTTTCGGGATGGAAGACAAGGATAATCTCCGGATTACGCTTGATCACTTCTTCTTGATTCACAACCGGATAATCCTTCGCTAAATCCTCAAAAATATTCACACCCCCTGCCCATTCCATCATCTCATTTAAATAAGACTCCCGACCAATGGTGATGAGCGGGCGTGGGCTCAGTTCTACATAGACCCGCTTTTTCCTTTTTGCTTGGGGTTTGAGAACAGATTTCATATAGCTAATGAGTGAATCAGCCAGACGCTCTCTTTTTAATATCTTTCCCAACTCTGCAATCTCACGATAGATGTCACTGATCGTTTTGGGTTCGGTGGTAAAAGTTTTAATTCCTAACTTTTCCAATTGTATTTTGAGCCATTTTTGCTCAGGAAGATTGACCACCACCAGGTCAGGTTTTAATCCTACAATTCTTTCCAGAGAGGGATGGGAAAAATCGCCCACCTTATAAATCTTTTTTGCGGAATCAGGATAATCACAATAGGTAGTAACACCCACCAGGTATTCTCCTGCGCCCAAGGCAAAGATCACCTCTGTCATCGCCGGAGAAAGGGAGACGACGCGCATGCCCTTAGCGGTGACCTTTCTTTCGCAAGCGACCGATAAAAGAACCAAGAGAAACACATATAGTCTTTGCATATCTTAATTATAGCAATCTGCCCCGAAAAATCAACAATGCGCATGCGCGGAAAAACCTCAGTCGCCTGTTGACTTTTAGGCGGTTTGGTGTATTATTGGGTATGGAAGAACGACTTAAGAAGCTTGAAAGACTAAAAGATTTGAAGATCAATCCCTATCCTTATCGTTTTGATCGGACTCATACCTTCGCAGAGATCAAAAAAAACTTCGAAGAGCTTGCAAATTCCCAGACGCTTGTCAAAACTGCGGGCCGGATAATCACGATCCGCAAACACGGCAAAACACTCTTTGCGACCCTTAATGACGAGGATGAGAAATTGCAGATATATTTAAGAAAAGCAGACCTCGGGGATTCATTCGAAATATTTGAAAATTTTGATATCGGTGATTTCATCGGTGTTGAGGGTCAAGTGTTCAAAACTAAAACTGGTGAAATTACAATTTTTGTAAAGAATTTCGTACTCCTTGCAAAATCCCTAAGACCGCTGCCGGAGAAATGGCATGGATTGGAGGACATAGAAATCAGATATCGGAAAAGATACCTTGATTTAATTGCGGATACGGTTATTTTCAAGTGTAACGATTGCGGCCATGAATTCGCCTGTGTGGAAGTCGGCGAAATAAGATGCCCAGCGAGAAAGGATAAAACCACTGATGAAAGATGTGGTTCCAAAAATATTAGAAAAATCTCAATGAGCCCGCGCGAGACATTCAAAATGCGTTCAAAGATCATCTCACTTCTCCGAGATTTTTTTAATAATCGAGGATTTCTTGAAGTAGAAACCCCTGTCTTACAGCCAATATACGGGGGGGCATCTGCCCGGCCTTTCAAGACTTATTATAATGCCCTTGACCAGGAAATGTATTTACGAATTGCTGATGAACTTTACCTGAAAAGATTAATTGTCGGTGGCTATGAGAAGGTCTGGGAATTGTGCAAGGATTTCCGGAACGAAGGTTTGGACCGTTTTCACAATCCCGAATTCACGATGATTGAAGCCTACCAAGCATATACTGATTATTATGGAATGATGGAACTTGTTGAAGATTTAATGGAATATGTTGTTAAAAGTCTTTATTCTGATTACCAATTGACATTTCAAAATGATACGATTCAGATTAAAAAGCCCTTCAAAAGAATAAAATATGTCGACTCATTGAATAGAAAGTTGAATCAGACGCTGGCCCTGGGCAAGTGTCTTGGTGTTGATGTGTTTAATCTATCGGTAGATGAGATTAATAAATATTGTGAAAATTATGGTCTGAAAGTTGTTGAAGATTTAACCATTAGCGAAAAGCTCGATTATTTGATTAAAAAATTGGTGCCGGATGACAAATTGGAACCATCTGTTGATGTTTTAAAGGTTGAGGAAGAGGTTTTGAACCAATTCTGTAAAAGATATAACATTCCATATGGACACTTGAGTTTTGGTGGTAAGATTGATAAGTTATTCAGTGAACTCGTCCAAAAGGATTTGATTGAACCGACCTTTGTTATTGATTATCCCAAGATAATCTCACCATTAGCAAAGGAACACCGCGACAATCCCATGCTCGTGGAAAGGTTTGAATTGGTGATTTTTGGCTTAGAGCTCGCTAATGCCTTCTCAGAGTTGAATGACCCGATAGAGCAGCGCAAGAGATTTGAGGAGCAACTTGCCCATAAAGAAGAAGGGATAGGGGAAATAGATGAAGACTTTCTTGAGGCACTTGAATACGGTATGCCACCCACTGGCGGTCTGGGAATCGGTGTGGACCGGCTCTGCATGATTCTTTTAAATAAACCTTCTATCCGAGATGTGATTCTCTTTCCCCAGTTGCGCCGAGAAGATGCTCGTTGAACTATTTATCGCCACCCGTTATATGCGTTCAAGAAGCCGGAAATTTTTTTCTTTTTCTACGCTAATCGCGATTGGTGGCATCTTTGTGGGCGTGAGTGCCCTACTCATAACTTTATCCATCATGAACGGATTTCAGAATGAATTAAGGCGTCGGATCTTAGGCGGCACACCCCATATCATTGTGCGCCGATTCTTCAACGAACCAATGGATGATTATGAGGAAGTGATGGATAAACTAAAAGGATTATCCTTTATCAAAGCACAGGCACCGTTTGTTGTCACCAAATCCCTTATCCGAAACCGGAAAAATGTGGACGGAGTGGTGATCAGGGGTGTGATTCCAGAGTTAGAAAAAAATGTCACCGAAGTGAGCACCCATATGATTGAAGGTGAATTCAATCTGGACCAGGGCTGTGTGTTAGGGATTGAACTTGCCCATAATTTAAAGGCGAGTGTGGGTGATACAATCGTTATCACTTCTCCATTCCTTGAACAGATTGGACTTCTACCCCGTTCGCGCCGGTTGATTGTGAAAGGAATATTTGATTTGGGGGTCTATGATTATAATGCAACGGTGGTTTATTTAAATTTAAAGGATGTCCAGCAGTTATTTGAGATCGGTAATGCTGTGAGCGGAATCGAATTAAGGGTGGATGATGTTTATAAAACACCAATGTATACAAAAATAATTGAAGAACGAATCGGCTATCCCTTCCGGGTCCAGGATTGGATTGAAATGAATCATTCGGTATTCGCGGCTTTGAAATTGGAAAAGATCGTGACATTTATCGTCTTGACCCTGATCATCCTTGTCGCGGGATTCAATATCGTCGGCACCCTCATCAATATCGTCAAGAAGAAGACAAAGGAAATCGGCATTCTCCGTTCCTATGGATTTACCAAAAAGCAGATCATGCGGATCTTTATCTATTTAGGAAGTATCATGGGTATCATCGGGACGCTCTTGGGAATCATATTCTCTATCGTTGCCTGTTATCTTCTGAATAGATACCAATTCGTGAATCTGCCCGGCGATGTTTACTTCATCCAAACGCTACCTGTGGAGATGTCTGTTAATGACTTTGTCGCGGTCGCCATCGCTTCAATTCTGATAAGTTTTTTAGCCACCATCTATCCGGCGTTGCGTGCGGCAAGTCTGGTAACTGTGGAGGCACTTCGCAATGAATGAAATATTAATTGCCGAGGGGATTGAGAAGACCTACTATCTCAAGAATGAAACAATAAATGTTTTACGTGGGATAGATTTGAAAGTTGAAAAAGGAAGCTTTGTGGTAATATTTGGTCCTTCAGGAAGTGGCAAATCTACTCTTCTTAATATCTTAGGTAGTTTAGACAGGCCCACCCGGGGTCGAGTTCTTTTCAATAATATTGATCTGTTCACCAATGATGATGAAACCCTTTCCCGGATACGAAACCGATATATTGGTTTCGTGTTCCAGTTCCACCATCTACTCCCTGAATTCACTGTATTAGAAAATATCCTCCTTCCCGCATATCTCAGCAACGGCAATATAAAAGATGCCCGGGAAAGAGCACTAAAAATGCTCGAGCGACTTGGTATGTATGACAAAAAAACACGCCGACCCGATGAACTTTCGGGTGGCGAAAGACAGCGGGTTGCTATAGCTCGGGCATTGATCAATGAACCCATCCTCCTCCTTGCTGATGAACCTACTGGGAATCTTGATTATGAAAATACCAGTAAACTCCTTGATATGTTTCTCCATCTAAAAAGTGAAAATATGACGATTATCTTAGTCACCCATGCCCTGGAGATCACGCGGCTGGGTGATGTTGTTTATAACTTAAAAGAAGGAAGGTTGTATGCTCTGCGATGATTGTAAAAAAAATCCAGCAAGTTTTTTTTATAAGGATGTCGTAGGTGGAACAATCCGGGAATTACACCTCTGTGAAGATTGTGCACGGAAAAAGGGAATCATCGGCGATAAAAAATTATCACCCCAGGAAATCCTACAGAAGTTGCTGAAAAATTCTCCACCCGATGATAAACAGGTAACCTGTCCGGTCTGCCTTTTGAATCTTGCGGAATTCAGAAAATTTGGTCGCTTTGGCTGTGCCCATTGTCTGAAGGTCTTTGAGCCCTATATTAAAACGATGATCAAAGAGGTCCAGAACAGCGAAAAGCACATCGGCAAAAAAGCCCAGCCCGGTGGCCGAAGGGCAATTGAAATCTTCCGCTTACGGGAGGAATTGCGAAGGGCGTTGGAAAAAGAGGCCTATGAAGATGCCGCAAAGATAAGGGATCAATTAAGAACATTGGGTGTGGAAAATGTTTGAGAATATTCAATGGCTGATTGCACCGGATTCAATAAAAGAGGGAGAGGAGAAAGAAATTGTTGTATCCACGCGCATAAGGGTGGCACGGAATATTGAAGGCATACCCTTTGAATTAAAGATGAAAGTAAAGGATGCCGATAAACTCGTCCAAGTAGTAAAATCAGCGCTGGAGTTGAATTTCAAAGGCAGATTTTTGGATTTGCCTAAATTAAAACCCCTGGAGAAAGAAAGTCTTTTGGAATCCCATCTTATCTCTCCCGCAATATTGAAGAAAGAACTGCCCACCGCAGTCTTCATCAATGAAGACGGAAATGTGGCGGTAATGATCAATGAAGAAGACCACCTCCGCATCCAAGGACTTTCCGCTGGTTTGAATCTATCTCACATCGCCAGCAAGGTTTATGAATTTGAAGAAATCCTCGGACAGGAACTCGGCTATGCCTATGATGATAATTATGGCTTTATCACCTCCTGCCCGACCAATTTAGGGACCGGACTCCGTGCTTCGGTTCTTTTACACCTCCCAGGTCTGGTCTATACCAATGAGATTGAAAAGGTTTTAAAAAGCACATTCAATTTAGGGATGGCAGTCCGGGGTATCTACGGCGAAGGGAGTGAGATTAAAGGTAATCTTTTCCAGATATCCAATCAGCATACCCTTGGTTTTAAAGAAGATGAACTGATAGAAAAAATCGGAAAATTCGCCCACACCTTGATTGACCTGGAATTGAAAGCCCGGGAAGTAATCCTCAATAAAGCACGGTATGAGCTGGAAGATAAGATATTCCGGAGTCTGGGGATATTAAAATCGGCAAGACTGATCAACAGCGATGAAGTCCTTAGCCTCCTCTCTGCGGTCCGGCTCGGTGTAGGTCTGGGTTTGATAAAAGATATTGACATAATGACTTTGAATGAGATAATGCTCATCACCCGTCCCGGGAATATCCAACTTTATTACGGCGAAATCCTTGAGGAGTCAGAAAGGGATTTAAGAAGGGCAGAGTATATCCGGAAACGACTCGCTCCAAAAGAAACCATCGGGAATTAGCACAATTATTGTGCTTCAAAGAACAATTTTGCATCACCCAGATTCTAATCTCTCAAAAATTTCAAGCATTTTTTCAGGCATATTTTTTGCCTTTTAAATGATATAGCAAGGAGTTAAAATGAAAAAAATTATTCTAATTGCCCTATTGTTGACTGTTACTAATCGGGTTCTGGGAATCGAACCCGTAGCTCGCGAAAAACAGGATGAGGTCTTGATCAAAGGACCGGTGGATAAAGGTGGGTTCGGTGGATTGGTTTTGAAGTTCACGGAATTAAATGGTGAGTATGCAATGTTGATGGGTGCACGGGGTGGGGTGACCTTCAATCGGTTCTTCGGTCTGGGCGGTGGATTATACGGAATGGTCAATAAGATGGAGGTGAATACCCACTATTATCCCATCCGGCGCTTCAATATGGATTTTGTCTACGGTGGGATCATTATCGAAATAATCTTTAACCCCAAAAGATTGGTCCATTTTGGAACCCATACCCTGATCGGTGGAGGCTCAGTCCAGTATCGACTTCCCGGTTATGAAGACCCCTGGTATGAAGATTATTTCTTCGTCCTGGAACCGGCTATTGAATTGACCCTGAATGTAACAAAGGTATTTAGAATTGATACGGGTTTTTCCTATCGTTATATCTATGGCACGGAATTAAGTGGCATAAGCGACCGCGGCTTGAGCGGGGTGAGCGGGCATCTGACTTTCAAATTCGGCAAATTTTAAATCACAATCCTCGCACCCGTCGTCTGCGTAACTCTTTTTTAATGAAATTAGCAAATGACGGTTTCATACCCAGATATTCCGGCGGAATAATCCCATATCCCGAATAATCTTTCATGCAGCGAGCGATAAGGGCGCAGGTATAACCGGTCATCCGCGCCATTGAAGTAATACGATTTCTCCGATCGTAGCAATCTATTATACAGTACCTCTTCTTTCGCTTTTTTCCTTTAACTTCAATGATGAGAATTGTAATATCATCTTCTTTACCCTGTGTCAACTGCTCCCTCAGATAATTGAGGGTAAAATCATAGCAGGTGATTTCCTGGCCGTTTATTTTTACTTTATTCTGAGAAAAGAAGCCAGCTTCAATCAAATTTTTAAAGAGCATTGCATGCCCAGGATAGCGTATCGTTTTTTCTTCCATGTTTCTCACTTTCGCCATCGTCCGCAAAAGGGTCCGCAAACCATCGGTATAAAAAGCCTCAAGTTTGCCCACCTTGGGAAGATAAAATTCTTCTATTCCACTCAGTGCCGAAACAGTCACCACTTTATAGTTTTTATAAATCCTGGCAGGTCGGGTATATTCTTCAATCAAATCTTCCGGCGACCAGGTGATGCGATAATTGAACGGTGGCAAGGGTTTCTGGGGAATGCCGCCAACCATTATCTTGAGACCGTCAACTTTTTCCATCTCCACAACTGCTTCGCCCACCAGGATATTGCTTAAACCCGGGGCATAACCAGCGTCGGGGACGATCTTTATGCCTGCTTTTTTCGCCTCCTCATCGAGGAGAAAAGGATCGTCAGAAGAGTAAGACATATCAACAAGGTCCACGCCACTTTCAATTGCACACTCCATGGTATAAAACCCAAACCGGGCAGGTAAAGCACCGATTATTAGATCATAAAGACTCATCAATCGCAATAATCTTTTTCTATCGTTAATATCCAACTGGATTTTTTTAATATGTGGATTTTTTAATTTATTTAGATTATCCTTATCAATATCCAACACGGTTACTTCCCAATCACGGCTTAAATCTTCGGCAACAATCCGGCCCTGCATACCACAACCAAGGAGCAGAACCTTCATTTTTACCTCCCTATTTTTCCGAAACTGAATTTCATGGTAAGAATTTTTTCGGAAGCGAAGACTTTTGTAGTGATAAAAAGCAGGAAAACCGCGGCAATAAAGAGATAGAGGTTGCCGAGAAGGACATAAGATTTCTGCCCGAGTAAGAGAAATTTGAAGGCGAAGAAGGTATGGGAGAAAGGAATGAGAAAGATAAATATCTTCATTCCCAAAGTCATCAACTGGGGATCAAAGACGAGCGAAAAGAAATAAGGGATGATAATCAAAATCGTAAGTGGCATTATCGTATTCTGGGCATCCTTGACATCCTGGGCAAAAAGTGCTAAGAGGGTCGCCAGCGCCAGGGCATTGGCGAGCGCCAAGAAGATGCTGACAATCAACAAAACTTTACTCCCGCTATCCAGCCCCAGATTGAGCATCGGAGTTTGCGCAGGCATATCAAACCCGGGACGGCTTTCTATTGCGCCAAATGAAGCCATAAAACTACCCATGGCAATAACAAAGAATAGTGCAAAACAGACTGCAAGAATCACTGCGGCGAGCATCTTGGCACTGATCAAGGTGAAGCGAGAGACGGGCACAGTCAAAAGCGTCTCAAGGGTTTTATTCTCTTTTTCCTGGGCTATGGATGAGGCAATCATCGTGCCGGTGACGATGATCAGCATCAAAAGGGCTACGGGCACAATCGTGGTTTGGGTCGAGATATATGCAATAATAAGCGCAGCATTCCCGGGCTGGATGATATCCTTTAATACCACAAACTCTTTTGCCTTTATCGGCTCGCGCACCGTCTCCAGGTCTACCTCCGGTGCCCATTCCCGCAAAAAGGATTCGGACACCTGCTGATTCATGGTCCTTAAAAAGTTCTTGATATTTGCCCGCTGGGCAGTGCTCGCAATGCTTAAAGAAGTGATTATTGAATAAAGTTTGATCTCAGCGGGTTTTTTATTCTTTAAATTTGCCTCATAGCCTACCGGGATTATTAAGACCATAGAGAGTTTGTGTTCCCTTGCCTGCTGGATGGCCTTTAATTCCTCAATTGCTTCCAGCACGATCACCGTATTCCCGGCACGCTTTAAACCCTCAATAAGTGAGGTAGCGAGCGGGGTATTATCCTGATTCACAACCCCGATCGCAAAAGGTTCCCGTGCCTTCTCCACTGTCTGCTGCATCACCTGCCCCATAAAAAAGAGGATGAATATAGAGATAAAAAAGGGCAGGAGCATGCGCAGGGTGAGCAGATCTTTTATTTCTTTTTGTAAAATATTGAAAAATTTTGCCATGGCTATTTTTTGATGCTTTTAACAAATACCTGTTCCAGATTCTCAGCCTGATATTTTTGACAGAGTTCTTTTGGGTTCCCGGTCTCAATTATTTTCCCCTGATGAATGAAAGCCACCTGTTCTGAGAGATATTCCACCTCCAGCATATTATGGGAAGAAACAATGACCGTAGCACCGCCCCGAGCATATTCAATAATCAGATTGCGAACTTCCAGCGAGTTTACTACATCTAACCCCGAGGTAGGCTCATCCAGAATGAGGAGTTTCGGATTATGCATCAATGCCCGGGCAAGGAGGAGTTTACGCACCATGCCCTTGCTATAGGTCCGGATGCGATCATTGAGGCGTTCCCCGAGCCCGGCAATAGCAATTGCCCTTTGCACCATTGCACTTTTCTCTTGTTCATCCCGGGCATAAAATCCAGCCATGAATTTTAGATAATCAATACCCCGAAGGTTTTTATATGCGCCAGCCTCTTCGGGCAGATAACTTATCAATTCCCTTACCTTGGCATCTTCTTTTACTCCATCCAAACCAAAGATTTCTACTTTTCCCGCCGTTGGTTTTAAAAGGGTGGCAATGATACGCAATGTCGTGGTCTTACCAGCACCATTGGGACCGATCAAGCCGAATATCTCACCTTCTTTGATTTCAAAAGAGATACCCGCCACGGCCTGGATTTTACCAAAACTTTTGTATAAATCCCGAACTATGACCGCCGCCATGGTGTATAATTATACTCGAAAATGTTTACCGAGTCAATTGTTTGGAGAAAATTGTTTTATTTATTTATTTATTCAATCAGCGGAGAAAAAGCACTTTTTTCCCACCCTTAAATCGACCCGCATCCCAGTTGATGTAATAAACACCTGCAGGTAATTGGCGGCCAGCCTCATCGGTCGCATCCCAGCGCACGGTTAGCGAATAATCGTTTTGTGCAGCGCGCGATAAATCTCTCACAATCCTTCCGGTGATATCGTATATCCGGAGTGTAACATACATTGTGTGAATGTCTTTTTCGGATTGTAGCACATCCTGATAACCGGTAGTCGGTAGTTGAAGTTTAATCAGGCAATTTTTCCGGAAGGGATTGGGAGCCAGTGAAAAAACAGGTTCACGGGGAATTGTGGACGCGGTTTGTTGTTTTACCCCAACATTGCTCACCAAGAGTTTCTCCAGACACGAATAATCGCCCCAACCCCAGGTATTATTATACCCGCGCACATAGTAGTAGTATTCACCAATTGGATGATTAGAAAAAGTATATGTCGTATCAGTGATATTATTGGAAATTACTACGGCTTCGTTGAAAAAACAGACCGGGTGGATGTCATCAACATAGAAACCACCATTCTGGACCGAGCCATCATACATCGTTCGGAACCGGAAATAAACCGATTTACCAACCCAGGAGGCAAGGGAATATGCCTTGCGCACCCAGGAAGTCTGGGTACCGGTGAAGCGCATCGTATCCAGATTGAACCACTCTTTGGTATTTTCTGAAACTTCCACGACCGTGACATCGTAATTATCTTCAAGATTATAATAACACCAGAAGGTAAACGAATCACCGGGTTGAACAAGATAAGGATGAATTGTCATTGCCGCACTGTTCATATTCGCGCTGTTGCCCGACCACAAACTCCGGGTCGGAGAATGTGACTGGGCAGTAGAAAGAGTATAACCCTGCAAAAGCCAGCGGCTGGTTCCGGATTCCAGGCTATCAGTCTTGATACTGGGATTGGATAAGCGGACGAGTTCCCACCTTGTCGGGTGATTATCATAGGCGTTCCGGGGACGCCAGACGATCGTGAAATTGGGAGGCACGGTATCCAGTGGATTGATGTGCGGAGGTGGCACACAACCTTCGGCAACGAGAATCAAAGAATCGGCAAATCGGGCAAGATATTTGGCGGCTTTGAATACCTGGCGGGAAATAAAGTCCAGATTCTGCACCGGTTCGTAAAAGGCAGTGCCAATCTCCGCACCGTAGAAGAGTGCGGATAGACCATTGACATAGTGATTATAACCATATACCCAGTCCCGGGTATTTCCGCAGGTCGGATAAGGATTATTATACGATTGACCGGGTGTATAAGTCCCTCCGCCTACCCGCTGCATCATACTCGCCATATAATTCCCTTTTGCCACATAGAGCATGGAATCTGGTGTACCTCCAGGCTTATAGCCCCAGGGCCACATCACCTGCTCCCCATAACTGTGCAAAGAAAAACCGGTGGTGATGTTGTGTTGCCGGATATACATCGCATGGGCACGGACCTCGTCTCCAGAAAATCCATAAGCACCACAAAAGGTCTGATCTGAAGGATAATGCGAAACCTGTCCTTCATCCGCAGCACCCCAGTAGCCGTCCACATCACCATTACAGGCACCCGAATAATTCCGGTTACAATCAGTACCGATTGCACCTCCAAAAGGTTCGCGATTTTTGCGCCAACCTCCCTGATAGTATTGCCAATCGTAGACATAACCATCTACATTCAAAACCGGGATACAGTAAATTTGGGTGGTATTTATTATCTCCGTTATCTCCGGAACAATATTATACGAACGAAGCATGGAATCGGCAAAGAATAAAACTGCCTGGGGCGTTGCCCATTCTCTTGAATGGATGCATCCATCAATCTCAAAATTGGGTTCAAATTCGTCAAGATGAACATTATCGGATATCTTCACCCCGTATATCCATCTTCCTTCATAGGTGCGCAGAGGCAGTGAATCCATTTTACAGAGTGTGGGATAATTCTGAACCAACCGCCGGAGCGAATCCACAATCTGGGTATAATTTAAATAATTACCCCGAACCTTTTCTTTTTCCAGTTCCAGGCTGTAAATCGTAACTTCGTAGGGCAGGCCCGAGGCAATAACACGGTCCAGTCCCTCCCTGTCTACCACTAAATCATACCATTCTCCATATCTTCCTGCGGCAATCTCCAATGGTTTACCGGGTATTTTCTGGAGTTCCTGCCAGGTGGGAACATAGACCCGGACAATCATCTCCTGGGTGATCAGAAAATTTAATACAAAAAAATATATGGGAGACATCCTACCTCCTTTTTGCAAAACCTTTTTGGTTTCTGGCAGTCACTGACAGTGAAATTGATAAACACCGCATGTAAAATTCCTGTTCTAATCATCAGTTTATACAGATTTATAAACATGTCAATATGATGATTGTCTCAGTCCTCTCGACTTTTTGTCAAATTATTTTTATGCGCTTGATTATTAGATGTAGCCGTCCCCTTCAGGGTGCGAAAGCCTGGGATTTAAAAACATTTATCCGCAGGCTAAAGCCAGCGCCTACCATTTTATTGATTACTGGACGACCACCTCGGGTTGGCATTTTTTATTTATGCAAGGCTAAAGCCTTGTCTCACAAAAATACCAACGCTAAATCATTGATTACCCTTACAAATCTTGCCCATGAGTTTTATCGTTCCTTCATAAGATATAAAAATATGGAGAGGATCAGGATAATTGTTCACGCAATTCAAAAGTGCAAGACTAAGATCTATACCTAACATTTTTGCAAAAAAGCCAACCGAGTTTCTCCTAAATGTAGAATCTGGAAGATTGCGGTTATGGGTTAGTGTAATACCGGATAATTACAATAAGAGCCGTTTTACCAATATTGTGGCATATGCACCAGGTGGCAAAAAAAAATTAATACACAACTTCTTCTTGTTTTGATATCTCTCATCGGGTTCTGGAAGGGCAATAGAAAAATCTTGCGGAAAAATGATTGCCGGTCTTAAAAAACTTTTGAACCGCACCCCCCGGAAACGCAGTTTATTTAATTTGAAATCCCTTGGTTCAATCCCTTCTTTTTTTAAAACCTCTACCATTATCTCAGCCAGCCATCCCGGACATCGGGTCTTATCATTGAGGAGCGGAATTTTTAAATCACTCACCAGTTTTTTATCGGTAAGACCCCGGTAAAATAAATATCTGCCCATTGAATATGGAACCTCGGTGGTATCTATCCCGAATTTTTTTACTACATAATATAACACCTCATTAAACAAAAATGACTGATAGGCAAGGAGATAAAGATTGAGCATCTCCCGATCAATCTTTTTTATCGCCTTTTTGTAATCCCGAGGATTATCTTTAAGAAAAAGTAATATCTTTCTAAATTCAAAAGGGGCATATGGCAGGGCACCGGACCAATCACCCCAGTGTTCAGCACAATACCTTTTGAAAATCTTCAATTTTCTACCATCTTCTTTATGAGGATAACAGAGCAATGATTTCAATGCACCCTCGTAATGACCCTGCATTAAAAATTTAGCAAAGAATCCCTTACGATGGCGGGCTGAACCAAATCGCTGTTCATCAAAATAATTGGGAAATCCAAATGCACAAATTTCGGAGTAGTTTTTTTGGATTCTTGCTATCTCATCTTCTTTGAGGTCGCGCATAATTATGAAGAATCTATTACCCTTTAGATCACCCGGGAGTATCGGTTTTGAGACCTTGCCGATCGGAGTCAATGTAAAATTCTTCTCCTCCACATGTTCTTTAAATTCACCCTGAAATGTTAAATACTGGGTTGATAATGCATATCGATCTTTCAATCCCGCGCGAGAAAACTTTTCCCTCGGAACTGAAAATTTACGCGCCACAAAATTAATAACATCCAGGGTATTCCAGTAGCGTTTTTGCAATTTTAAAAGGGTATACGGACCTGAATGAGTAACAGGCAGTTCAATTACCTCTTCAACGATAAAATCTTCCGGAGTAACTTTTATTTTCACAAATTCTGGGTGGCAGCAATCTCTTTTCGAAAACTGATATTCAAAAGCAACAGAGGCAAAATCTGAATGGGCAATCTTTTACCCAAGGTTAATAATCGGTAAAGGATTTCGTCGAACCGGTAAAATTCCCGCCACAATTTATCCACCTCTTCTTTCAATTTTTCAGCAGTCATCTTCAATGGTTTAAATACCGCATTGCCGGCATCATATTTAGACCAGTCAAAATTGAAGATACGATTTTCTTTCAATAATCTCGCAAAAAGATTCGTTCCCGGGTAGGGTGTGAGGATGGAAAATTGTGCCAGGTCGAGTTTGATCTTTTTGGCAAAATCCAGCGTCTTTTGGAATATGGAAACATCCTCGTTATCGTTGCCTAAGACAAATGCACCCATCACCCCAATCCCTTCGTCATGGAGCCGGGCAATATAGTCTTTGAATCTCTCGGGTTTCAAAAATCCTTTATGCATCTGGACCAGTGATTCTGATTCTACCGATTCCAGACCGATGAATAATCCTTTACAACCACTGCGGGCAGCAAGATGTAGTAATTCTTTGTCCTCAGCAATATTTATTGAAGATTGCGCCATCCAGATCACCCCTTCATACTTGAGGGCATTAAATAATTTTCGGGCATAGATTCTATTACCGAAGATATTGTCATCGGAAAAACCGATGAATTTGGATTTCAAACTTCGTATCTCTTTTATGACACATTCCACCGGCCGCATTCGAAAACGCCCGCCGAAAAATTTGGTGACACTACAGAAGTTGCAATCAAAAGGACAGCCCCGGGTGGTCTGGACCATAGCAGTAAAAAGATATTTGGATTTATCAAACAGATCGCGCCGCGGGCTTTTAATCTGGGCGAGGTCCGGGAAATCTTTATTCTTATAAAATTTCTTTAGTTCTTTTTTTTCAAAATCCCTTATCAAAGTCTCCCAAATCCCTTCTGCCTCACCGATCACCACGGCATCGGCATGCTGGATTGCTTCATCTGGTAGTGCTGAGGGATGGAGACCACCGAGCACGACTTTAACCCCCCGACTACGAAATCGATCTGCAATCTCATAGGCATGGGGTGCAAACCTTGTCAGGACGGTTATACCCACAAGGTCAGCAGGATAATTATAATCAATCGGCTCAACCGCCTCATCAAGTATTTTTATCTGCACCCAATCTGGAGTTGCAGCAGCTACCGCAGCCAGTGAGAAAGGCGGCAACTGGAATGCCTTACCCTGCATCCCGCGCCTTTTTTCATCCACTATTGCCGGCGCAATCAATAATAATTTCATATCACTCCCTTAAGTCGTTAACAATCTCCTGAAATGATTTTTCTTCTATTGGGCCGATTGCCACGACTGAATAATTATTCAATGCTAAATAATCACCAACTAAACGATTTATCTCTTCCTTTGAAATTGCATTAATTTTTCTTACGGTCTCTTCAACCGGTGTTACTTTTTGGAGATAAGAAAATTCCCGGCCGAGGCGCAACATCCGGTTCGTGGAATTCTCCAGTCCCATGAGGAGATTGCCGGTAATATAAGTCTTGGCAATTTCAATCTCTTCGGTGGTGAAACCTTTATTCTGAAGATCATCAAATATATTTTTGATTTGCTTCGTCACCTCTGGAAGATTTTTCCTATCGGTGCTGAGATAAAACCCGAGTATCCCGCAGTCGCTGTAGAAATCAATAAAGGAATGAACATCGTAAACAAGCCCCTTCTCTTCTCTAAGTCCTTGAAAGAGTCGGGAAGACATACCTCCACCGAGCATGGTGCTGATGATCAAAAGCGGATGCCTGAGCGCTGAAGCATAAGCAACTGCTGGTATCCCCAGACAAAGATGAACTTGAGTGATATCTTTACGTGTCTGGAAGAGATGATTAGGCTGATAGGTACCAGGAGGCACCCGACCCAAATCCTCCATACGGCCGGGTTTGAACCTTTTCTGGGCAAAGGTTATCAAATCCTGGAGGTTGAAATTGCCACTTATCGCAATCGTCATTTGATAACTAAGCAATTTAGTGTAATATGACTGGGTATGAGCTAATTCTAAATTTGAAACCGATTCTATAGTCCCGGCTATCGGCAGAGCCATCGGGTGGTCTTTGAATACGGCTTCAAATAATAGGTCATAAATATACTCCGCCGGATCCTCATTATTGGATTTTATCTCTTCGGTGATCACACCTTTTTCTTTCTGAAATTCTTCGCTCTGGAATTTTGATTCAAAAAGAATCTCACAAATCAGGTCAAAGACCTTGAGGAGATGCTCGGATAAAAAACGCGTCACAATCACCAGACTCTCCTTCGTCGTGAAGGCATCAAAAGAACCACCCAGTCCTTCTATCATCCGGACGATGTCCAATGCCGAACGCCGGTTGGTCCCCTTAAAAAGCATATGTTCAATAAAATGAGTAATGCCATTATCTTCTTTTTTTTCATCCCGTGCCCCACCAGTGATGAACAATCCCAGGGCGAAGGAATAATACTGATTTAACATCTCTCCAACAACTTTGATATTAGGACTAATTTCCTGGATGATTACTGAATTTTTTAACGTCGTCGCCAATCCTCACCTACACGCATTAAATTTATGCGCCCCATCTCATCGATTTCATAGACCCGCACAATCACCTCATCACCGGGCTTTACTACATCTTCAACTCGGCGCACCCGGTGGCGGCTGAGTTTGGAAATATGTAACAACCCTTCCTTTCCTGGGAGTATCTCTACAAAGGCACCAAAATTGGTAATACGAGTAACCTTGCCGATGTAAATCTTCCCCACCTCTGCTTCCTGGACTATTCCAAGGATTTCGGTCTTGGCTTTATTGACCCGTTCTGGGTCGCTTCCGGCAATCGTAACCTTGCCATCATCGGTGATATCAATCTTCAAATCCGAATCGCCGATGATCCGCCTTATCACCTTACCGCCCGGTCCAATCACATCACCGATTTTTTCTTTGGGAATAGAAAATGCCAGGATCTTGGGTGCATATTTGGAGAGACTGGAACGGGGGGAACTGATGGTGCTGCTCATAATCTTCAAAATGTTTTCGCGGGCTTCCCGGGCCTGCTGGAGCGCCTGATTTAATATTTCGATATCCACACCCTGAATCTTGAGATCGAGTTGAATTGCAGTGATACCATCTTTGGTACCCGCAACTTTAAAATCCATATCTCCATAATGGTCTTCGTCACCAATGATATCGGTCAGCAATTCGTATCTATCACCCTCTTTGACCAGGCCGATTGATATCCCAGCAACCGCGGTCTTTATCGGTACCCCTGCATCCATCAAGGCCAAGGAGGCACTACAGACACTCGCCATGGAAGAAGAACCGTTGGATTCAAGGATATTTGATACAACCCGGATTGTATAGGGGAAGGCTTCTTCAGAGGGAAGAACCGGTAGGATGGCCCTTTCTGCGAGTGCCCCATGCCCAATCTCCCTCCGCGTTGGTCCCCGAATGGGTTTCACTTCACCGGTGGCAAATGGTGGAAAATTATAATGAAGCATAAAAGATTTTGTCTCTTCCCCATAGATCGCATCTATCTTCTGTTCGTCGCTCTTTGTACCCAAGGTCGTAACCGCAAGGCTCTGGGTTTGACCACGGGTGAACAGTGCTGAACCATGGGTTCGGGGCAGCACGCCGATTTCGCAGGAAACATTCCGGATATCCTTCAAACCCCGACCATCCAGACGCTTTTTTTCTTCCAGAATCATCCGTCGCATCCTCTCAGCAATCATCTTCTCCACCACATATTTCACCTTCAATTCAATATTTTCAATCCCCCGGTCCGCAAACTTCTCCACGACATTTTGAATCAACTCATAGGCAGCTTCCTGACGTGCCTTCTTTTCCCGGAAAAGAAATATCTGCTGGAGATCATTACCTACTTTTTCTTTGATCTCGTTCGCCAGTTCTTCACTGACAAAAGGTCCGTTTATCTCAATCTTCTCCTTGCCTACTGCCTCGCGCATCTTTTCTTCAATCTCAATTATCCTTTTGCATTCCTCATGGCCGATTTTGATCGCTCCGATCACTTCGTCTTCACTTGCCTCCCGGGCCCCACCTTCAATCATCACCACAGCATCCTTAGTCCCGGCGATGACGAGATTAACTTTACAATTATCCTGCTGGGCAAGGGTCGGATTGATTATATATTTTCCATCAAGTAGTCCTACCCTTACTCCTGCCACCGGGATGGTAAAGGGAATTTCTGAAAGCAGAAGCGCAGTAGCCGCACCCGTGATACCCAAGATGTCGGCATCATGCTCTACATCGGATGATAAAAGATAAGCAATGATCTGAACTTCATTTCTGAATTCAGGCGGAAAGAGTGGCCGGAGCGGCCGGTCGATAAGCCGGGAGGAGAGTATTTCGTTATCAGAAGGCCGCATCTCCCTTTTTATAAAACCACCTGGGATCTTTCCTGCAGCAAAGGAGAGTTCCCGGTATTCGACAGTCAAAGGAAGGAAGTCGACGGTCTCGTCTACCTCGGGGCTGTAATTAACGCAGACCAGAACTACGGTATCGCCGTAAGAAACGATAACCTCACCAGCAGACTGGCGCGCAACCCGTCCGCTCTCCAGTCGGAGGTTTTTTTCACCAACTTTTAGTTCGACCGAATACAATTTACCTTCTCAAACCAAGGGCTTCAACGACTTTTATATACCGGGCTTTGTCCTTCCGCAAGAGATAATTAAGATGGCGTCGACGGTCATTTACCATCTTAATCAATCCTTGCCGGGAATGCTTATCTTTAGGAAACTTCTTTAAGTGCTCGGTAAGAATCTTTATCCGTTCACTGAGGATTGCAATCTGCACCTCAGGTGAACCGGTATCCTTGGGATGCCTTTTAAAGGCATTGATAAGTTCCTGCTTCTTCTCTTTAATCAAAGCCATTTTTCTGTCTCCTTTCAAAAATCAGATTCAAGAATAATTATCCATATTTTTTAAAAAAAGTCAAGATTGAATCTTTCTGAGTACTCCTCACTTTTTCCTCCCCCTTTGATGGGGGAGGATTAAGGTGGGGGTGATAAAAATGGATTTGTCTCTTGATTCTTTTTCAATTTGTTTTAAAATCATGG
>JBDRWD010000032.1 GCA_039802205.1 candidate division WOR-3 bacterium | reverse complement strand
ATGACCGTATAGCAGTCTGGTTTAACCGTTAGGTATGATTCGGACCAGGAAATTATAATCTGAAGAAAGGGGGATGTAAAGTAAGAATTTAATTATTGACAAACCTTTTATAGCAGTGGAGAGGACTTAGTCAATTGCGTCTGTGCGAAAATTAAAAGAAGCCTTCGCTTTAAGTAAAAATTTATCATAATCACCTTTTTGAATATGATATCTAATATCTTGCATTAACCGGATATAAAAGGCAATATTATGGTAGCTCACCAATCGACCAGCCAATCCCTCGCCCACATTAAAAAGATGGCGGAGATACGCCCGACTGAAATTTTTACAAGTATAACAACGGCAATTTCTATCAAGCGGTGCCTCATCCGCCGCATACCTGCTGCTTTTGATGATTATCTTCCCTTCGGAAGTAAACGCCATACCGGTCCGACCATTGCGGGTTGGTAAAACACAGTCAAAAAGGTCGACTCCCAAGCTCACCGCCTCCAAGATATCCTCAGGATAACCACAACCCATCAAATATCTAATCCGGTTTTCCGGTATTATTTCATTCACCGCCTTTACCATCTCCATCGTCAGTTGCGCTGGTTCCCCAATCATCAATCCCCCAATACCGTAGCCAGCAAATTTCAATTCTACCAGCCGTTGAGCACATTCCTGCCGCAATCCCTTAAATGTAGCACCCTGAATGATTGCAAAAAGGGCCGGCTTCCTCTTTACCGCTAAACTCCGCTTTGCCCAATTGACTGTCCTTTCCACCGCAATCCGCGCTTCAATGAATTCTGAAGGATATGATGTGAAAAAATCAAGGCACATGGCAATATCTGTACCTAAATCCCGTTGAACTTCAACCGCCTTTTCCGGAGTCAAACGAATACGGCTCCCATCAATGTGCGAAAGGAATGTCAAACCCTCATCATCCACACTCCTCAATTCACTCAATGAATATGCTTGGAATCCCCCTGAATCGGTTAAGATCGCCCGGTCCCAGCTCATAAATTTATGGATTCCTCCAATTTTTTTTATGAGTTGGGTTCCTGGTCGCTGCATTAAGTGGTAGGTATTACACACAATGATCTCTACACCGATTTTTTTTAATTCCTCAGGAGAAATCATTTTTACACTGCCCTGGGTCGCCACGGGCATGAAATTTGGTGTTTTAACCTCAAAATGTTTCGTTTTTAATAAACCAATGCGGGCTTTTGTCTGGTAGTCTTTGAATAAGACCTTAAACATAGGTTATAATACGAATTTATCCGGGATTGTCAATACAGGAGAAAATTTGTCAAAGTGCAAAAACTCGAAATTCTGTTTAGCTCAATGTGCGAAATAAAAAGAATCTTTGTGTTTTACGATCTCACCCTCCGTCATATAAATTATATCCTCGCAAATATTGGTCGTTAAATCTGCTATCCGCTCGAGGTCTCGGCCAATTAATAATGCCGAGATTGCGTTACTGCACTTCGAATGATAAGTATCCATTTTATTAATGACCTCATCCGTTAATTCCTTGAGTTCTTTATCAACAAATTTATCCTGATTAATAACTGCTGTTAAAATACTTGTATCATTGCTTGTAAATGCACTAAAAGTATCTTTAAACATTTTTTGAACAATGCCGAACATATTTTTCAAATTCTTAAAACTGTTTATTGAAGTATATACTGAAATGCGCTGGGCAATATTAACACAATGGTCAGCAATCCTTTCTAAATTATTATTAATCTTTAATAATGAAACGACCGTCCTTAAATCAGTTGCCTCGGGCTGAAAAAGGGCAAGGAATTCAATAAACAATGTTTCATTTTCTACTTCAATGCGATTTGATAGTTGCTCAAGATTAGTAATTATGTTATTGGCAATCACATGGTCGCGGTTATATGCACATTTTTCAGTATCCCGCAGCATATTATCTACGAGACCCGCAAATCTTATTATATTTGTCTTGAGTTTTTCTATCTTCCCTTTCAACATATCAATCAGCCCGCCCTTATCCAAAACGACCGGTTATATACGCCTCGGTCTTGGGGTCTTTGGGATTGGTAAACAACTTTGATGTCTGATTGTATTCAATCAACTCACCAAGATATAAAAATGCAGTCCAATCCGAGACCCTTGCCGCCTGCTGCATATTGTGGGTTACAATAACGATTGTATATTTTTCTTTCAGATTTATCATCAATTCCTCTATCTTCGCGGTTGATATGGGATCAAGGGCAGAGCAGGGTTCATCAAATAGTATTATTTCAGGTTCAATCGCAAGGGTGCGCGCAATGCAAAGTCTCTGCTGTTGTCCACCGGAAAGGGAAAATGCCGAATCATGCAGACGGTCTGCAACCTCATCCCATAATGCCGCTGCTTTCAGCGCATTTACTACCCTTTCTTCAATTTCTCTCTTGTCTGTAATCCCGTGAATCCTTAAACCAAATGCCAAATTTTCAAAAATACTTTTAGGAAATGGATTGGGTTTTTGAAAGACCATACCGACTTTTTTTCTCAAATCATATACATCATATAGTGGATCATAAATATTTTCACCATCAATCCAAATCTCTCCCTCTACTTTTGCTGATGGGATTATATCATTCATACGATTTAAACAGCGAATAAGCGTACTCTTACCGCAACCCGACGGACCAATGATTGCCGTTATATTATTGCAGTATATTTCGAGATTAATGTTTTTCAGGGCATGATTTTCTACAAAAAATACATTTAAGTTTTTAATGATAATACTTGATTTCGTCATCTTGCATTGGGCAGTATCTATTTTTGTTTCTTTATTTACCGCTGTAATCTCTACCATAACCTCTTCTTTCTCTGTCTTATTCTTATAATTATTGCAACAAGGTTCATTCCTAAAACAAGTATCAAAAGAACCAAGGCTGAACCATAGGCAATTGGCACCTGCTTATCCGGATATGTTCCCTCGGTCATCAAGGCATAGATATGATAAGGCAATGCCTGAACCGGTGATAAAATTGAACCGGGCAATTTTTTGCTGAAAAAGGTTGCGGCAGTAAATAGTATCGGTGCAGTTTCTCCAGCAGCACGCCCTATTGCAAGGACTACACCAGTTAATATGCCTGGTAAAGCTGCAGGCAAAACAATTCCTTTTATGGTCTGCCATTTTGTCGCACCAATACCATACGCTGCCTCACGGAATGAATCAGGAACTGTCTTCAGTGCTTCAACCGTTGTACTAATGATTACAGGCAAAATCATTATACCCAATGTCAATGAACCAGAAAGTATAGAAACACCAAAGCCAAAGAATTTTACGAATACTGCAAGTCCGAATAAGCCAAAGACAATAGAAGGAACTCCCGCAAGATTATTTATGCCTGTTTTTAGAATTCTCAAAATTACATTATCTTGAGCATACTCATTTAAATATATCCCTGATAAAACACCTAATGGTAAAGCAAAAAGCACCGAACCAAGGGCAAGGTAGAATGTTCCTAAGATTGCCGGCAGGATACCACCTGCAGTCATTGATTTCTTAGGCATACTGGTTATAAATTCAAGACTCAAGACCTTGACACCCTGAAGGCTGATAAAAACAACAATAACAAACAAAAACACTGCACTTATTATTAGTGAGAAAAACAAAACTGAAATTCCAATCTTTTGAACCCTTTTTCTCCTATCTTTTGATGAGTTTTTCTTAATTATCTGATTTTCTACAGGATAGTTCATTATATTTGACATTTCAAGAGTATTGTTACCCATGTTCATCTCACCGCTGTAAATTTTTTGTGAAAACGATGAGAAATTTGTTCAGCGATAATATTAAATATCATTGTCAGTACAAATAACACAATCGCAATACCAAAAAGTGCATAATAATGTTCGCTTCCCACGACTGTTTCTGCCATCTCTGCAGCAATCGTTGCAGTCATTGTTCGCACCGGTTTTAGCAGAGAAAAAGCAATGTTTGCAGAACCACCCGCGACCATAAGGACTGCCATTGTCTCACCGATTGCCCTGCCCAAACCTAAAATAATACCGGTTGTGATACCGCTTGATGCTGCTGGGAGAACGATTTTTGTCATCGTTTCCCACTTGGTCGCGCCCAAGGCGAGCGCGGCTTCTCTATATTCTTTCGGAATTGCCGTCAACGCATCTTCAACAATGCTGGTGATTGTAGGAAGAATCATAATACCTAAAACAATGGCAGCAGAGAGCGCGGTAAAACCTGTAGGCAGATTGAAAAATCTTTGAATTATGGGGGCAATAAAGAGTGCACCGAATAACCCATATATCACCGAAGGCACACCAGCAAGCAATTCAATAATTGGCTTGAGTGTCTCTTTAAGCCACTTTGGTGCAACCTCAGCAATGTAAAGAGCACACATAATACCTAATGGTGTAGCAAGTATCAGCGCACCGAAGGTGACAATTAAAGAACCGTATATCATTGGTAAAATTCCGAATTCTGGTTCTTCGTGGGTTGGATACCATTCCATCCCGAAGAGGAAATCTTTGAGACTGACAAATTTCAAAATTGGTGTTCCTTGAGAAATCAATACAATCACTATTCCTGCAAGGAAGACGAGCGCACTTAGAGCAATAATAAAGAGAACAATTTTTATTGTACCCTCAGTCATTCTGCGGTTCAGCAGCATTCAAACTCCCTCAAAACATTTTCTCTGAAGAATCATACCCCTCACCTTAATCCTCTCCCCCAGGGGGGGAGGAAAGTGAGGGGTAATAGTATCTATTTAACCGGCACAAAGCCATTATCGCGGACTATTGTCTGTCCTTCAGTTGAAAGTATGAATTCAATGAAGGATTTGGCAATGCCTGATGGATTACCATTCGTATACATATATAATGGACGTGCAAGAGGATAAGTGCCATTTTGGACAGTTGCTTCTGAAGGTGTAACTCCGTTAACCTTCAGCACTTTGACTTTGTCGCTCAGATAACCGAGCCCCACATATCCTATTCCACCCGGGGTTTGCTCTACTGCCCTTGCTACTTCAAGATTGGATGCAAGCATCAATGCACCATCAGTTAGTTTTGCACCGCCAAGAACCTTCTCATTGAAAACCTCATAAGTTCCTGAAGCCGCATCCCTTGATACGACAACGATATTGCCTTTGCCACCGAGTGCATTCCAGTTGGTCATTTTACCGGTATATATCTTTTTCAAGTCTTCAACAGAAATTTCATTGATTGGATTACTGGGATGAACGATAACCGCAATTCCATCCATTGCAATCACAGTTCCTACTGCATTTACACCCTTTTCACGTGCCTGTTTGATTTCTTTTGTCTTCATTGGTCTTGAAGAATTGGCAATATCACAGGCACGGTCAATGAGTGCCGCAATACCGGTTCCTGAACCACCCCCCCGCACCATAATATCTGCATCAGGGTGTTTCTCCATATATGCTTCTGCTGCAGCCTGGGCAATGGGTAGAACTGTTGTTGAACCCTGGATCACAAGGCTCTGGCTAAAGCCTAATCCTATCAGTAATGATAAAACCAACAAGTTTCTCATATTAACCTCCTAATACTAAAAGGAACACTTTGCTTGAATCATAAACTTATCTACCGGAACCTTCAAGGTATCTTGATATTCAGTAAGTTGGTAATTTACCTGAAATAAAAGATTGTCACTTATTTTGTAATTTAATCCCAAAATTTTGGTGTAAACCGCATCTATATTAGCCGCGGCTGTCGTATCTGTTGCATTCTTATCCCATATATCGTAACGGGCTAAAACTGAAAAGTTCTTGGTTATATCAATCTGACCGATAAATGAATATCCCACACCCTTGGTTATTTTGTTATCAGGGGTCTTACCATCTTCAGAAATAAAATACTCACCAATCAATGATGCAGATGCATACCTTAATTGGACAACCCCTGCCATTCTATTTTCAGTTAAATCAACGGAAAGGGTTTCACTATCCGCTGCACTCCAGTATTTTGTAGTGGTCTTCTCCATCCAGTAAGAACCCTTTAACATTATTCCAAAATTTCGTAAGAATACAGGCGGAACAACTGAAGCATTAAAACATTTTGCTTTATTCAAATCAATCTCTGTTGGTTTGCTATAACCAGATCCGTTAAAGGTTTGGATAGAAATATCACCAAACCCATTGGGTAAATAACCATAGAACCCAACACCCAAATCAGCGGTATTGATTTTTTTGAGATGGTCTTCCAATGACTTTTCAATAAGTGGGTATTCCCATAAATCAGCCAATCCAAAATAGACTTTCTGTAATCCAATCATAAGTTTAGCATCAGGAATGTATTTACCAATATAAGGTAAAGTCCAGTCAGCCTGTCCGTATTTAAATCTTACAAGCCAATCCGAATCCTTTGTGTAACCTGCCTTCATATTTATATCAATTGTGCCACTAAAGGCAACGGGTGTGGTGGATGTCTTCCACCTTATATAACCCCTATCAATGGAAAAAGCATGGGGATGATTACTCGCTGTATCCGGTTTCATCAGGTAATCATAGGTATATCTGACCCAGATATATCCGTATATAGGGGCATCCGCGTAGACCATGCTCACAAATAACAACAAAAACAACCCCAAGAGGATGAATTGGGGATGCTGGATATGGGTTTTGGGATTTAAGCCCATACGCCTCCTTTCACGGATATTATATCAGGAAGATGTTAAGTCTTAATTAAGCAAATGTTAAAAGATGGTTAAAAAGGAACCACGGGTAAAATGATGGTGAATCTTGAACCCTCCTGAAGGCGGCTTTCCACCTTTATCTCACCCTGATGGAGATAAACAATATGTTTGACGATTGATAGACCCAATCCGGTCCCTCCCTGCCTCCGGGAACGGGTTTTATCCACCGTATAAAATCTCTCAAAAATTCTTGGGATCTCATCGTTGGAAATCCCAATTCCGGTATCGGAGACAATAATAAAAAATTTGTCTTGTGCATATTTGATTTCAAGTTCCACTTTCCCCTTCTCCGTGAATTTAATCGCATTACTGATTAGATTTATTAATACTTGTTGAATCAAAAAACGATCTCCGGTGTATAATGGTAATTGGACAGGGTTAAATATCAGTTGCAAACCCTTTTCAGTCGCGGATTTCCGAAACAACTTCACAACTTCATTGCCCACCTCATTTAAATCAAATGTCTCTTTATCCAATTTTCGCTCCCGCCGCTCTACATCCGAAAGAATGAGCAGGTCAGAAACAATATTTATCAATCTTTCAATGTTTTCCCGCACGATTTTAATAAATTTTTCTCTATCCTTTTCTTCCAGGTCCGGCTCCTGGAGCGTATCCAGATAACCTTTGATTGCGGTCAAAGGAGTCCGCAATTCATGGGAGAGATTGGTGATGAAATCAGATTTGATACGTTCTAAATTTTTAGCATCCGTTATGTCACTAAAAAGATACAAAAAAAGTTGCTGGACTGGAAGAGAATAGCGGGTGACGATGAAGTATTTCCCACTATCTGGAAGGTTCAACTCTATGGATTCTGGGGTGATAGTCTCTAATTTTTTGCTGACGAAATCAATAAATGCCCTGTTGACTATTAACTCTTGAATCAGTTTCCCCGGCTGGGCAATCACCTCTCCCCAGTTCTCTTTGACAAACTTATTTGCCATAACAATCTCCCCATTCGGTTTGGTGAGAATAAAACCAATTTTCATTTCATCCAATATAATGTTCAATAATTCTTCACTCTTCTTTGCCCGGGCACTATTCTCCTCAAGTCGTTCCGCCAGGGTATTCAAATCTTTTATGATTTCGGACCATCTCCCTTTTGCCTTTTTAATCATCCGGGCGGAATAATTATCTTTTAATAAGTCCCGGGTATAATCAATGATATCTTTTAAATACCGCACATAAATCAAAATGTGGATAATGAGAAAGATAATTATACTGATTAAAACAAGGATTATCAGGACAGTAAGGGTCACTCGTTATCCAATTTGTAACCCACACCCCGGATGGTCTTGATAAATTTACCTGCCGGACCGAGCTTTTTGCGCAGATTGGTGATATGGACATCAATATTCCGGTCTAACACCAATCTACCCAATACCTCAAGTAGATTATCTCGGGTAAATACCCGCCGGGGGTTTTTCAAAAAGGCAGCAAGAACCTTAAATTCCGTAGGGGTAAGTTGCAGTTCCTGATCTTTATGAAAAACCTGATGTTTTTTAATGTCCAAAGTCAAATCTTCAAATTTTAAAATTTCTTCGGCTCCTTCGGGCATCAGGCGTCGGAAAAGTACTTTTATCCGCGCCAACAATTCGCGGATGCTGAATGGCTTAACTATATAATCATCTGCCCCGAGTTCCAAACCCAAAACTCTGTCCACCTCTTCACCCTTTGCAGTAAGAATGATAATCGGTAGCCGGCGTGTTCTTTCCTGGAACCGCAATTCTTTACATATCTCAAAACCATCAACATCAGGTAACATCAGATCAAGGATTAAAAGGTCCGGTGGATTTTTTAGAATGTAATTCAAACCCTCGTAACCATTTTGGAATCCCGTTACAGAATAGCCATTTCTCTCCAAGTTAAACTGTAATAAATCGAGTATCGCCGGATCGTCTTCTATTACTACGATTTTGTTTTTCATAATTCAATTTTGCTCATACATTCCGGAATTTCGGTGGCAATACCCATGGCACCTATTTTTTCTTTTAAGGCTACTGCCTCAATGATCTCGCCATGGATCAAAAATACTTTTTTCAAGCGGCTGTTTTTAATCGCCTTGACAAACTCAATCAGGTCGTTACTATCTGCATGGGCAGAAAGCCCGGCCATAAAATATACCTTTGCCCGGACATTGAATTTTGTATCAAAAATAAAAATTTCTTTATAACCATCAAGGAGTTTTCTACCAAGGGTTCCTGATGCCTGAAATCCAGTTAGAATTATGATATTATTTTCATTTTCTATGGAATGTATCAAATGGTGCAGTATCCTTCCTCCTTCACACATTCCTGAAGCCGATATGATAATCATCGGACCTCTTTTATCATTCAATTTTTTTGAGTCTTCCTGATCTTTGATGTAGGTAATACCAGAAAAATTAAATGGTTCATTTTTTACAAATTGGGCATAAGTTTCTTGATCAAAACATTCTGGATGTTTTTTAAAGACCTCCGTTACATCGGTCGCCAAGGGGCTATCCACATAAATAGGAATATCTTGTAAAGCTCCCTGCTCATATAAATTTTTAAGCATCGTCACCAACACCTGGGTTCTCTCTACCGCAAATGCCGGGATGATAATTTTGCTACGCTTTTCTTTCCCTTCCATTATTATATTCCTCAACTCTTCAGTCATCTGTTCAAACGAGCTATGAGTGCGGTTACCGTAGGTGGATTCAAGGATCAGATAATCAATATCTTCGGGAATTTCGGGGTCCCGGATTATGGGCATATTCTTCCTGCCTAAATCGCCACTAAAAAGGATTCGTTGATCATCAAATTCCAGCAAAATCTGGGCAGAACCAAGGATGTGTCCAGCATCATAGAAAGTTGCTTGCACACCTTCGACAGGTTCAAAGACATTATGGTAATTTACACCCCGAAAATACTTGAAGGTTTCCTCTGCATCCTTTATTGTGTAAAGAGGTTCCTTGGTGGGTAGTCCCACCTTTCTTTGTTTTTTATTGAAAAAGGCGATGTCGTGTTCGTGGAGATGAGCAGAATCAAGAAGTAAGAGTTCAGCAATATCCCGGGTCCCTGGAGTGCAAAAGATATCACCCCGGAAATTTTTTTTGACCAGGGTCGGGAGATTCCCAGAATGATCAAGATGGGCATGGGAGAGGATCACACTTTTTATTTCTTTGGGTTTAAATGGAAATGTTCGGTTTATCCGTTCGGCTTCAGCCCGGTGCCCCTGATAAAGGCCACATTCGATAAGAAATTTCTGCTTTTTGTATTCAAACAAGTGCATGGAACCCGTTACCGTCCTTGTCGCACCGATAAAAGTTATTTCCATAGAAGATAATAATCAAAATATTTAAAAGGTCAATATTTATTGTCAACATTTTCCGCCTACCTGAAAAAGTTGATTTTTGAACAAATCCTTTGTCCTCGCAAGAAAGGATCATTTTCCAACTTGAATTTTTTTATAATTATTATACAATTTAGAGACTGTTAGGAGGAATGATGAAGAAATTTTTAATCTTTTTGTAATCGGCTGGGGCCTTTGCCAGGACACACTCTGGACAAGGAGATATGATAATGGACTTGATGAAGCAGGTTATAGTGTTACGACTGATAATAATGGAAATATCATCGTTGCAGGGGTAACTTTTGATGCAATGAGTGGGACAGTACCAGGCAATTGTCTAATAGTAAAATATACTCCGAATGGAAATTTACTCTGGACAAAAGAATATGATGCAGGTGGTGATGACTGGTTAATTGATGTTGCAGTTGACCGGGAGAATAATATCATCGTAATGGGCTATACTTTTGATACTACAAGTTATTTTGCTCAGGCCTTAATTATTAAGTATTCTCCATCTGGTGATACAATATGGTCGAGACGATATCAAGGTGTTTTCTTTGATATGGCCCCAGGAGTAACTACAGATTCAACGAACAACATCTATGTAAGTGGTTTAAGTTTCAATGGAAATACCTATGATCTTTTTTTATTAAAATATTCGTCAAATGGCGATCTGGTGTGGGATAGAATTTATGATAATGGTTTTGATGAAATAGGATATCGGGCAGATGTTAGTAGCGATCAGTCTGTTACGGTGTGCGGAATTGTTTATCCACCTGGACAAAAGTTTATAACTTTAATGTGGATGACATATGCACGGATATTGCAATAGATTCTGGAGATAACATCTGCCTAACGGGCGCTACAGGGGCTTATCCTGCCTATGATATCCTGACCGTTAAATGTAATCCAAACGGTGATACAATCTGGTCAAGGATATTTGATTATGGTGGTGATGATGAGGCACTTGGTATTGCTATAAACTCCAATAATGATATCTTTGTCACAGGATTTTCAGAAGGAAATTTATATGATTACTTGATCCTCCGTTATACAGATTCAGGATATTTGAAATGGGAAGGAAGAGTTGATACCGGGAATGATGACCAGGGGCTCGGTATTGCCGTTAACAATTCCGACAATATAATTGTCAGCGGTGCATCTTATAATGGGAGTAATTATGATTTTCTCATTGTTAAATACCACCCTGATGTCGGGATAAGTGAATATGTAAAGCAAAGAAAATCAGCGCCTAAAATCTTCCCCAATCCGACATCGGACAAAATTTACCTGCAGACTTCAAAAAGTAAGGGGACGGTTGAAATCAAAATCTACGATGTATGTGGAAGGTGCGTTAAAGCAAAAAATTTGAAGAAAAAATGATTTGTTATCAATCCCAATCTCAGATCTTGTACCAGGTACATATTTCATGGAAATTAGAAACCAAAGTCAAAAAACAATGAATAAATTAGTTATCATGCGTTAAAAAATCATAAAACTTGACTTTAGGTAAAAATATGATATAATCAATAGCCTGACTTTCATTGATTTTATATTAAGGAGGTATTTTTATGGGACAGAAAGGGTTAAAGAATATTGGTTTCTTTGGACATGCCGGCTGTGGCAAGACAACCCTGGCCGATGGAATTGCGTTTATTTGCGGTGCCAATACCCGTTTGGGCAAGGTGAGCGACGGCACGAGCATGTTTGATGTTGATCCTGATGAACAGAAACGGGGTTGCAGTCTGTCATTGGGACTGGCTACTTTTGACTATAACGGAACGACTCTCAATATCATCGACACGCCCGGCTATGCTGATTTTATCGGCGAGATGTTGAGCGGCCTTTATGCAGTGGATATCTGCGTCATTGTTGTCGATGCCACTACCGGTATTGCCGTGGGAACGGAAAGAATTTTGCATGAGGCGACGAAGAAAAATTTGCCCATCGTCTTTTTTGTGAATAAATTAAAAAAAGAAAATACCGATTTTTATAATATTTTGAATGGTCTGCAGGAATTATCAAAACGAAAAATCATCCCCTTCAATCTGCCGGTGGGGGTTGCCGAAAAGTTCGTAGGGGTAGCAAACATCATCACCGAAAAGGCATATATCACCAAAGAGGGTAAGACCACTGCCGAGGCAATCCCACCCGACCTGAAAGAAATAATAACCAAGTATCAGGAATTATTCATTGAGGTAGCAGCGGATAGCGATGATAACCTAATGAACAAATACTTGGAAACCGGATCTTTGAGTATCCCTGAATGCATTCCGGCAGTAAAGAAGGCAATTATTGAAAATAAGGCTGCACCCTGTTTTTGTGGTGAAGGATTGGAATTGATCGGGCTGGAAGATTTTCTCAATATGATTCAGGAATTTCTACCTTCTTATGAAGAACTTCCTGAGATTGTAGTAGATGGTAATGTGATTAAAAGGAACGAAAATGAACCCTTTGTCGGCTATGTCTTTAAAACGATTGTGGAACCCCATTTAGGTGAACTGTGTTATATCAAAGTGCTGAGTGGTAAATTGAGTATGGGTGATGCCGTTAATAACACCACCCAGAATACCGAAGAAAAAATCTCCCAGATATATTTCATCAAAGGCAAAGAAAAAAAAGAAACCAATCTTCTTACCGCAGGAATGATCGCGGGTCTTGTGAAGTTGAAAAACACCCATACTGGCGACACGCTTGCCAAGACCAATATTAAATTACCGCCGATTGAGTTTCCTGCTCCTTCCATCTCCATGGCGATTGTACCCAAGGCTAAGGGCGATGAAGAAAAAATATCCAATGGATTAGCAAAACTGCGGGCTGAAGATCCTACCTTCAGTTTTGCTTATGATCATGAAATTAAACAATTAATCATCTCCGGGATTGGTGAATTACATCTCGATGTGATTTTGGCACGCCTCCAGCGTAAATACGGGGTGAACGTGGAACTGACCAAAACCAAGATAAAATACCGCGAGACCTTCACCAGAAAAACCGAAGCCCAGGGTAAGTATAAAAAACAGACCGGCGGCCATGGACAGTATGGGGATTGCTGGCTCCGGGTTGAACCTTTGCCCCGGGGTTCAGGAGTCCAGTTTGCAGAAGAGATCTTTGGAGGTGCCATACCCGCCCGATATATCCCATCGGTCGAAAAAGGCGTGCGGGAAGCCTTGGAAAAGGGATATCTTGCTGGTTATCCCATAACCGATGTTAAAGTGACGGTCTATGATGGTTCATACCATCCAGTGGATTCTTCAGATATTGCCTTCCAGATTGCCGCGGCAATGGCGATCAGGGCGAATGCGGAGAAAGGAAATGTGGTCCTCCTGGAACCAATAATGGAGGTAGAAGTTTATGTGCCCGAGGAATTCATGGGCGATGTGATTGGTGACATCAACAGCCGCAGGGGTAAGATAATGGGTATGGAGGCAATTGGGAAAATCCAGGTGGTGAAGGCAATGGTTCCTGAAGCTGAGATGTATAAATACTCCACGAGCCTCCGTTCAATGACCCAAGGTCGGGGATATTTTACGATGAAGTTCCATCATTATGAAGAGGTCCCCAAGGAGATAAGTCAGAAGATAATTGAAGAAGCAAAAAAAGAGAATAAATGAGACCCCTACTTATAAAGGTGGACGGCTTGGGCATCCCCAGCTATGGGACGATGCTGGTGATATCCTTTCTCGTCGCGCTATTTCTCGTCAAAAGGGAAGCAAAAAAACACAATATCCCACCGGTGCTCATTGAGAATCTCGCATTTTGGTTGATGGTTGGGGTGATCATTGGTGGTCGTATTCTTTATGTAGTATTTCACCCCACCGAGTTCCAAGATGTAACAAGTATCTTTGCAATCTGGAATGGCGGGATGATGTTTTTCGGAGGGTTTATCGGTGCTTTTATAGCTGGTTTCCTGTATATAAAAAAGCAAAACCTTCCGGTCCTCTTGCTCAGTGATATGGTAAGCCCCTCGATTGCCCTGGGCGAATTCTTCACCCGTATCGGCTGTTTTCTTAACGGCTGTTGCTTCGGTCTTCCTACCCACCTGCCTTGGGGCGTTCACTTTCCCCGTGGCTCATTTGCCTACCGTGCCGGGTTTGACTGTCCAATCCATCCCACCCAGTTATACTCCTCTCTCTTCGGTCTTTTTCTTTTTTTCTTTCTCCAGCGCCTGCTCCGGCGCCCGCATCTGCGTGGCGAAGTCTTCGCTTACTTTTTAATTTTTTATGGCGGTTTTCGCTTCGGGATTGATTTTATCAGGTATTACGAAAATCTCGGTAATTTTTTGATCAATCAGGTTATCTCTGTAATCGGGGTCGTTGTCGGGATTATCTTACTCCTCAGGGCGAAGAGATCTGTTCCTCAAGACCCAGAACATTCCTGATTTTTGAGGCAATCACCTCTGCTGAAATTGGTGCTTCTAAATTTATAAAGTAGAGATTCCATAAATCCTTGACTTTTCTTGATAATACAATCCTTTTGCCATCGCTGCTCACCCTGGGATTCCAGTCCGGAACTTGGTTATAGGTCAGACGCACCAGCATCTCTTTTTTCACATCAAACATATAGATTTCAAACTCTCCATCCATGTTCGACCGGAAGAACAAATAATTCCCGGCCAGATGAGGATCGGTTTCATCGTATTTCGTGTAATATAACAAACGCTCACCGGATCCATCCGGTTTCATGATATATATATCTTCGCTTCCGTTCCGTTTTGAAGAAAAAACAATGAATTTACCATCAGGGGTGAAAGAAGGAAAACCATCCCAGAATTTATTTTTGGTGAGACGAAATGCGAGGCGTTGTAGCAGGTTTACTTTATATATTTCCCAGTTGCCATCGCGATTCGAGACATAGACAAGTTCCCGACCATCAGGTGAAAAGGCAGGGGCAAAATCAGTATAATCGTTATCGGTGATTTTCAGCGTTGAATCCTTATTTATATCATAAAGATATATCTCTTCATCACCATCAATATTCGAGACATAGGCTATCTTATCGCCCAGTGGTGAGAATGCGGGGTCGGTATTCATCCCCCTAAAAGTCAATTTTTTCACAATCGTCCCATCCAGTTTAATCAGATAAATATCGGCGATATCCTTTTTGGCTGCTGCGACCGCGAGCATTTCATTATCCGGTCCAAAACAACCCTTGAATTGATTCATCCGACCCATAGGAATAGGACTCGAAGAAAAAGGTTCCATCTTTAATGATTTCGTAAGCAAGAGTTTCAATTCCATACTATCTTTTAGCGGTGTATTTAGCTCCAACAGTTTCAAAAAATGCTCATACGACCTTTGCAAAGAATCACACTGAATATAAGCAAGGGCGAGATTGTAATGAATTTCAGGATTGAGGGAATCGGTGAGTAATGCCTTATTAAGAGTCTTTATTGCTTCAATATATTTACCTTTTTTTATCGCATCAGCCGCATCCTTAATATTGCCTTTTGAGGTGCAGTGCATGAGCAAAATTAATAAAATTCCCGTTAAAAGTTTATGATACCTTTTCATATCTAACTCCTTTCTTAAACATCTTAATACCCAGTCTCAGGGCATCGACCATACCTTTTGCATCGGCCATATTTTTTCCGGCGATATCTAATGCTGCCCCGGATAACGGTGAAAGACGGATGATAGGTAAACCCAGAGTCCAGTTGACACCACCTTTTTTTGCCTTTAAATAGACAAAACCCTGGTCATGATACATTACGAGATAACCATCAAAATTTCTCTTGAATAAAGAATCAGCAGGATACGGTCCAAAGACATTCAATCCCATCTTCTGGGCGCGCCTGATACCCTGCTCAATTTGCTGCTCTTCTCCGTAACTGAATTCCACACCATGGGGATTGAGTGCTGAAACACCGATAGTGGGATTATCAAGTGAAAAATATCTCTTCAGTCCTTCGGCAAACAGTCTCAATTTCATGAAGATAGCATTTTTATCTATCGCCTTGGGAACATCAGCGATCGGCAAATGGGTAGTTAAGAACATAATCTTTATCTTATCTACGATACCCACCATCGCAAAGTCTTTGGTCTTAAAATAGCGGGCGAGGTATTCGGTATGTCCGATGAAGTCTCGGTCAAATTTTTTTATGACGCTCTTGACAATGGGAGCGGTGATGAGAATGTCGGGTGAGGCATTAAGTGCTGCTTGTAGAGCTGAAAGGGCAATTCGGCCGGTTTTCTGGTCGGGATGACCGAATTGGAAATCCAAATCAGAGACCGTATCAATAACAAAGTCTTTGATAAGGTGAAAATTTTCCTCCAAACCCAGCCTTTCCGCGGTGCGGGCTAATATTTTTTTATTCCCATAGATGGATGGATGAAACCTCAGGAATTGGGGCAACGCCTTCAAAATCAATTCCGGACCGATACCTGAAGGATCACCGAGTGTGACTGCAATCTTCATAATATTCAAAGACTTCGCTCTTGCGAACATTACCTTCCGGAATCTGTAAAACCCGATAGCATCTCACACCTTTTATTGTTTCCAGTTCAATAATATCGCCAATTTTTACTGAATGGGCGGGTCGGGCTATCCGACCATTCACCTTCACCAATCCCTTATCACATAACTCCTTTGCTGCTGAGCGCTGTTTTATTATCAGGGTCTTTTTTAAAAAAAGGTCCAAACGCATGGTGGTTGATTATAAGAGAAATCCTAAAAAAAGTCAATATATTGACTTTACAACTTTTTTGACTATAATCTTTAATCACAAAGGAGCAAAAATGAAGGAATACAAAAATTTTATCAATGGCAAATTTCTGGATTCCAAGTCTGGGAGGACCTACGAAGATAGAAATCCCGCGAACTGGGATGAAGTAATCGGGATCTTTCCCAAATCCAATGCCGAGGATTTGAATATGGCAGTGGAGGCGGCGAAGAAAGCCTATCCTAAATGGCGTGCCGTTCCCCTTCCGAAAAAAGCAGAAATAATGCGCCGGGCTGCCGAAATCATGATTGCCCGGAAAGAAGAGGCTGCAAGGTTGATGACCCGAGAAATGGGCAAGGTCTTGAAAGAGACCCGTGGAGATTACCAGGAAGGAATTGATACCGCACTATACGCCGCCGGACAAGGCCGGAGGTATTTTGGCTATACAGTCCCTTCTGAATTACCCAATAAGATATGCTTTACAAGGCGCGATCCGATGGGAGTCTGGGGACTTATCACTCCCTGGAACTTTCCCGTTGCTATCCCTTCCTGGAAAATATTTCCTTGTCTTTTGAGCGGCAATACCGCAGTCATAAAACCCGCCACAGACACGCCCGCATCAGCTGGCGAACTGGTCCAGGTTCTTTATGAAGCAGGATTACCTGAAGGAGTATTGAATATCGTCTATGGTGGAGGTGGAGAAATTGGTGAAGCAATGCTCAGTCATCCGGATATTGTAGGAATCTCTTTCACTGGTTCCTCGGATGTCGGGCGGAGAATCGGAGAAGTCTGTGGCAAGACCTTGAAACGGTGCTCGCTTGAACTCGGTGGTAAGAATGGACAGGTTGTACTTGCGGATGCCAATTTAGAACTCGCCCTGGATGGCGTGATCTGGGGTGCCTTCGGCACCACAGGTCAGCGTTGCACTGCTACATCAAGATTAATTCTTGAAGAACCGATCTACGATAAATTTATTGAGATGCTAAAAGCCCGGGTGGAAAAATTGAAACTGGGCAATGGCTTGGATGAGACGGTTGATGTCGGACCCCTTATCAACAAGGCGCAGCGCGATACGGTCGCAATGTATGTGGAAATTGGTAAAAAAGAAGGAGCAAAGTTGCTGACGGGTGGTGAACCATACACCGAAGGTGAGTGTGCCAAGGGCTGGTTTTATAAACCGACTGTCTTCATCGATGTCCTGCCCACCATGCGCATCGCCCAGGAAGAGATATTTGGTCCGGTGCTCTCGGTCATTAAAGCCAAAAATTTTGAAGAGGCGATAAAAATTCTTAATGGCACCACCTATGGTCTGTCTTCCAGTATTTATACCAATGACTTGAATAAAGCCCAGAAGGCGATGGAACTGGCGGAGACCGGTATCGTATATATCAATGCACCGACGATCGGCGCCGAGTGCCATTTACCCTTTGGTGGAATGAAAAACACCGGAAATGGCCATCGGGAAGGTGGCTGGACTGCTTATGAAATATTCACCGAAGTAAAGACCGTCTATATAGACTATTCCGGGACCCTCCAGCGGGCACAGATTGACACCTGGAATGAGTAGAAGTTAAAAATGAAGAAACCAAGAATAATTACTGAGCTACCTGGACCACGGGCACGGGAATTTTTGAGGCGGGATGCCAAATATATCTCTCCCTCATATACCCGTGCTTATCCAGCGGTGATAGAAAAGGGTAGCGGGGTCTGGGTCACTGATGTCGATGGGAATGAATTCTTAGACTTCTCTTCGGGAATTGCTGTTCTTGCTACTGGCCATTGTCATCCAGAAGTAGTGAAGACAATTCAAAACCAGGCAGAAAAACTAATTCATATGTCCGGAACCGATTTTTATTATCCCTATCAGATAGACCTCGCCGAAAAACTGGCGGAGATAGTACCTGGCGGCAAAAATAAAAAAGTATTCTTTGGGAATTCAGGTGCTGAGGCGGTTGAGTGTGCGATGAAACTCGCCCGTTATCACACCCGGCGCCCCCGTTATATTGCCTTCACTGGTGCCTTTCATGGCCGCACATTCGGTGCCCTATCCCTCACCTCTTCAAAAGCTGGACAGCGCCGATTCTTCGGTCCTTTATTACCCGATGTAACACATGTTCCTTATGCCTACTGTTTCCGCTGTCCTTTCAACCTTTCTTATCCAACCTGCAATCTTGAGTGCGTCAAATACATAGAAGAGGTGGTCTTCAGAAAGATTGCGCCCCCTGAAGAAGTCGCAGCAATATTCGTTGAACCGATTCAGGGCGAAGGCGGGTATGTAGTGCCTCCGGATGGTTTTTTACCGGCACTGAGGAAGTTGTGTAATGAGTATGATATCATCCTTGTGGATGATGAAGTCCAGACAGGCATGGGACGAACTGGTAAAATGTTTGCGATAGAACATTATAACACCAAGGCAGATATGTATTGTATTGCCAAGGGCATCGCCTCAGGATTACCCCTTGGTGTCTGCGTTGCCAACAGCAGTCTTATGGATTGGCCACCCGGTGCCCATGCCTCAACATTCGGTGGTAATCCTGTCTCCTGTGCTGCTGCCCTGAAAACGATTGAACTGTTGGAAAATGGCTTGATTGAAAATGCCGCGAAACTTGGTGCACTTGCCCTTGAAAGATTGAATGAATGGAAGGAATTCTATGATTTTATCGGCGATGTCCGTGGAAAAGGATTGATGCTGGGCATAGAATTGGTCTCCGATAAAAAGACCAAAACGCCGGTAAAGGATAAAAGGGATGGGGTTGTGTATGAAGCATTCAAACAGGGGCTTTTGATCTTAGGTGCTGGCGAGACAACCCTCCGCATTATCCCACCTTTGATCATAACCGAAGAAGAACTCCAAACCGGGCTGGATATTCTGGAAAAGGCAATTAAAAAAGTATTCAAGGTTTAAATTATTAGTGCTTTTTTATTATGCCCAATAATAAAAAAGGGGACCTGTGGTCCCCTTTTTTTCAATCCTTCAAGCAATCTTAAGGATTTCGGTATAATCCAAACTGGCATTCAGCAGTATCGGCCCGGCTCATTTCATAATCATCGTAGGCGACAAAATAAAGCTGGGCCTTCGCTTCATAGACGTTATTATTTACCAGATAGGCGAGCACCGTATCAACCGGCAAAGGAACATTTTCCAGGATAAATGTATCAACTTTTGTCGGTTCTACAATACCTTTTATTTTCATGTAAAGAGAAATTTCAAATGGCCCGAAGAATTTCGTACCATCCTTGGTATAATATTCCCAAAGCATCTTCTTGATCGTGCAATCCACCGAATTTTTGGCGACAAAATGGATCTCTGAAATATTGGCATAACCTCCATTATCAACCGGTGCGGCAACAGGATCGATAAAAGTAACCTCAATATCTGGCTTAAGTTTGACCGACTCCTTGGTAAAATCACAAGCCACAAATAATAATGCAATCCCTGCAATAGCAAGCATTTTTCTCATCATACCTCCTTGATAATTTTACATATTCTATCCAGGATTTTTCATTTGTCAAGAGGCAAAAAATTTTTATTGTAAATCCTGCCCTCATCGGTAAAGTAGGGGGCAGTATTGGGAAAATCTTCCTGGCTGAGGTTTTTTATCAACTTAAAGGCACGCTGTAATGAATCCAATTCCAAAATTCCACCGGGCTTTTGTATTGCCGAAATTATCTCGCCAGCGATAAAGATACCGCACGAATCAAGAAAAACTTTAAGGATTGGTGCATAACCACGCACGCCCTCAATATTAAATCCATAGGTGAAAAAATTACCCAGGCTGTAAGCAATCAAACGGTCTTTATACACTTCCAGTGCCCGCGGAACATGCGGACCATGTCCCCAGACCAGATCCGCCCCACTATCAATCACTGCCCGCGCAAATCTTACCACATTCCCACGGGGTGAACCCAGAAAATATTCCATTGTGTCACGGGTATGGAGAAAATCTATCCCTTCACCACCTCCATGGAACGAAACAATCACAATATCAAACTCCTGGGCCCTTTGTGCTACAATCTTTTGAGCCCGTGGAATATCAAGTATTGAATTACCCCAGTCAGCCTGAGAGAAAGAAATAATACAGATTTTTTTATTTTTGACCACAAATAAACCGTTCTTATCATCCAGTCCATACTGAATTCCATTAGCATGTAAAGACTCAATTGTAGAAGTAAGGCCTTCGGTTCCGAAATCGTTGATATGATTATTTTTTAGATTCATAAAATCAAATCCAGCTTCCAAAAGATATCGGGCATAGCGTGTAGGGGTTCTGAATGCATATACCTTCCCTTCAGTTATTTTTTTTGTGCATTCTCCCTGCTCGGTGAGGGGTCCTTCAAGATTGCCCATGGTTAAATCACCTTCCTGTAAAACCTCCCTCACATTTACAAAGATATTCGCCCCATCATATGGCGGCAATCGGACTGCTGGATATGTCGTGCCCATCATGATATCACCTACGGCGATTATCTTTAATGTATCCCCGAAGAGCAATCCAGTAGCCAAAAAAAGGGTTATCATCTGCATCGTTTATTTTATTCAAATAAAACAATAAATCAAGCAAAAACAAATGATTATGGAAAAAATAGTGGAACCAGAATAATTTCCTGTTGACATTGCCGAATTTTTGTGGATAATATACAGGATTAGTTGTGCAAATAGCCCATTTTAAAAATTTTAATGAAAGGAGGAGTCAAATGCCCAGAAAAGCCAAAGCTAAAACCACTAAGAAATTAAAGAAAACTGGAAAAGAAGCCGATCTTGCCGGTCCGGGTGTGAGTACTTATGAAGAAGTTGAAAAAGTCCTTCCTAATGATTATGAACCCCTACTTCCGCCCTTGGAAAGGATGCGAGCATTATTTGCGGTGAAGGAGTATATTGAGAAGAATCTCTGCAAAGAATTGAATCTGACAATGGTCCAGGTTCCGCTGATTGTGACCAAGGAAAGCGGGGTGAATGATTATCTGGATCGTGACGGCTCCCGGACACCGATTGAATTTAAGTGTGGACTCGGTTTAAAAAAACCGATTGAAGCCCAGATTGTCCAGGCTGCAACCAAATGGAAGAGGATGGCGCTGGCACAGTTTGGGTGTAAGCCTGGCGAGGGCATCCTCACCGATATGCGCGCGGTAAGAAAAGATTATTTTATGGACCATGACCATTCCTGCTATGTCGACCAGTGGGACTGGGAAAAGGTGATCACTCCGGAACAAAGGAATTTAGATTATCTGAAAGAAACCGTGCGTAAGATCTGGAAGGTAATTTATGGAGCGGCGAAATTTGCCCAGGAAAACTGGCCCCAGTTGCGGACCTCTAAGTATATGGATTTTCCCGAGGAAATAAAATTTTTACATGCGGAAGATATCCTGGATATGTATCCGAATTTACCGCGCAAACAGCGGGAGACGATGATTTTACAAAAATATCCGGCAATCTTTATCATCGGTATCGGCTGGACCTTAAAAGATGGCTATCCCCATGAAATGCGGGCCGCGGATTACGATGACTGGGTGACTGAGACTGTTTCCGAAGACGGTCGGCCGATGCATGGTTTAAATGGGGATATCCTTGTCTGGAATCCGGTTACCCGCCGGCGGCATGAATTGAGCTCGATGGGTATCCGGGTGACCAAAGAGACCCTTAAAAAACAACTCGAGATCACCGGGCAACTCCACTTCTTAAAATTCCCCTATCATCAGGCGATACTCAACGATAAAATCCCTTTAAGCATCGGTGGTGGAATCGGACAATCCCGCACCTATATGTATATTCTGCGCACTGCGCATCTTGGTGAGGTGAGTGTCTCGGTCTGGCCCAAGGAACTAAAAGAGATCTGCGAGAAGCGGAATATCTACGTCCTTGAATAATCTAAAGAAGAATCAGAAAGCCCCTCAGTAAAGAGGGGCTTTTTTATTTTACCAGGGCAATTTTAAGACCGGTTTTTTCCCGAAGCGGGGTATGCGTGGTTTTGTCTCTCTAATCAGTTTTAAACATTCACGAATGGCAGCAAGCAGCTGGGTATCACGACCTTTTATATAATCCTGAGGTGTTATATCCACTTCAATATCCGGTTCTGTTCCGTAATTCTCCACGCCCCAGCCCACATCAAAAAACCAGAATGAGTATTCAGGTTGGGTAGTAAGACCACCATCGGAAAGACGGTAGTAGGGAGAGATGCCGATCACCCCACCCCAAGTCCTCTTCCCGATCAAAGGTCCAATCTTATACAATTTGAAGCCATGGCTGAAGATATCCCCATCTGACCCCGCATATTCATTTGTTATTGCGACGATAGGACCGAGGACGGATTCCGAGGGATAGGGTTCGGGAGTGCTCCAACGGGTAATATCATAACCAATCCTTTGCCGGCGGAGACGTTCCAAGAGAAGCTGGGAAACATGTCCACCCCGGTTAAAACGGACATCAACGATAAGACCGGTATATTTTATCTCGCTCAAAAAATAGCGATGGAATTCCCCATAACCCCAGGGACCCATATCCGGAATATGGACATAACCAATCTGGTCATTGCTCAAACGATGGACCAATTCGCGATTCCTCTCCACCCATTCCCGGTACCGGGCCGGAGCTTCATCAGCCAGGGCTTTTACCGAGACCCTCCGGATATTTTTGCCATCGGAGCGGGCAACGGTGATGGTGATCTCGGCTTTGCCGCGATTGACGAGTAGTTCGCCAGGCTGGATCTTTTTATTCAAACGGATACCGTTGATCTCAAGTAGGAGGTCCCCTTCTTTGATATTCAGTCCTGGAGCCAAAAGTGGTGAAGAAGCATTAGGATCCCAAGGGTCACCTTTGATGATCCTGATGAATCGGTATGCTTTCCTCTTTTCGTCATAAACGATATCCGCACCCAAAAAACCCTGGGTATATTTCGGCTCTTCCCGGTAATCACCACCGAATTCATAGGCATGGGAAGTCCCCAGTTCTCCCTGCATCTCCCAGATCAAATCGGAGAATTCGCTCCGGGTTCCGATTCGCTCCAAGAGGGGTAGATATTTCTTATATACCTTTTTCCAGTCCACGCCCGACATATCCTTGGTCCAGAAATGGTCGCGCTGGAGCCGCCAGGCATCGCGATACATCTGCTGCCATTCTAATTTGGGTTCGACAAGGAGTTTTATCCGTGCAAGATCGATATAGCCACTTTTTATTCCGGGGGGTTCTTTTTCAAGTTTCTGTTCAATCTTCTCAACCGGTTTTATGACCCGCAAACGATCTTTGCTTCGATAGACAATAATCTCATTGTTTTGGGCAACCTTGAAATCGGTGACCCCGCTTATAATCACACCTTCCTTTTGCTCTTTAAAATCGTAAAATGAGAGTGTGCCATCCGCAGGTAGTTCAGTTGAAAACCAGGCGGCTTTTCCACCCTTCATCGGAAAGAGTGTATAAAGAACTCTGTCTTTTATTCCCCAGATTTGTTTATACAAACCATGATTGACCGGCAAGGGCAATATCCTTTCCGTGATCCCATCAATATCAATTTTTATCTTTTGGGAAATTTTCTTTTTTCCTGAAGGGGGAACAGAACTACTGGCATCCAGCGGTGCTGGGGCAGGTTTGGAATATTTAAATGGATCAGGCAGGTCTTTGCGGAGTAAAATCAAATAGGGTTTGATATGTGCCGGAAAAGAAAGTTCAAATTGCACTGTATCATAGACCGGGTCAAAGATCCGGGCAGATAAAAAGTAAAGATATTTACCATCCGGATCAAAACTCGGAGCAAAATCGTATAAAACACTTCTTGTTGCAAAATATGTCTTCTTTTTCTGGACATCTGCCAGTTTAATACAGGTGGTCCTTTCCGAATCCGCATAACTGTAAGCAAGCCATCTTCCATCCGCGGACCAGGTAATACCACTTATCCGGCGATATTTACTCTTGTCAAGAATCATCCGTTTTTTTGTTTTTAAATTCACAAGAATTAATTCATTACGGTGGTTGGTCAGGGCCACCAATGATGCCTTAGGTGAAGGTTCAAGCTCTATGGGTCTACCGATATCGAGCACTGGCAATGAAGTACTTTTATCATTTTCTGTATCATATATCTGGAGCGTATCCTCGCCCTTTTCATCCGTGACGACGATAACTCTTTTCCCATCAAAGAGATAGCGGCCCAAACGATAACGGGCACCCATCATCTGACCATGCTGGAGAACCGGACCCGACCAATTCGCGAATGAAAAAACCTTGCCCCGGGCGGTAACGGTTAGGGCTTTGCCTTCGGGATGTATCCCATAATCTTCAAGATATTTGCTGGCATCGACATATTTGCGCTGGGTTTGAACCCGGGGGCTGCGAAAATCAATCCTCACCTTCTCAACCCGTTCTTCCGCAGGGTATAAAACATAGATATCACCTCCGGCATGATAGACAATATTTTTGCCATCGGTCTGGGCATTGCGGACATAAAAATCTGAATGATGGGTGTGTTTCTTTAAATCCCTACCCTGAAGGTTACAGGAATAGATATTTCCAATTCCTTCGTGGTCCGAGATGAAGTATATTCGGTCATTTATCCACATGGGATCAGCAAGATTGCCTTTTATCTTTAGTAGTTTTCTAAAATTGCCCTGCTCCTCAGGATCAATCCATATCTCGCCTACTGTGCCGCCGCGGTAACGTTTCCAGCGTGCCGGATCCGCGGTATTCCTTCCAATCACCACGCCCTTTTGTGGTCCAAAGGAGATTGTGCGTGCCGGTCCAACCGGTATCATTTGCGGAATATCCTTATCTTTGTCCACGGTGTATACATACATCAAACCCGGATACCACTGACCCGTATCACTCACAAAGACAATCCTTTTGCCATCGCGGGTCCAGCCTCTAACGATCGTATTGGCACCGAGAAAAGTAAGCCTTCTTGCCGGTCCACCTTTCAGCGCAAGACAATAGACCTCACTGTTTCCCTCTTCCCGACCTGTGAAAGCAACATATTCTCCGTCGGGTGAAATACTACAATGTGTAATCCTTCCCAGGTTAGAAGTCAACCGAACCGCAACTCCACCTTTTGTTGATACCAACCACAAGTCATCCTCACAGACAAAAACTATCAAATCTTTATTGATACTGGGAAAACGATAATAGCCGTCCATTATATCTCCTTAAATAATAAAATTGTTGACTCTGGGCAATTAATTCCCCTCAATCCTGCGCAGATTATGCGGAGGAATATGGAGCATCTCCCGGTATTTAGTAACCGTGCGTCGGGAGATGGTGATGCCCATGCGACTGAGTTTTTTAGCAATCTGGACATCAGAAAGAGGTGCCGTCTTATCTTCATTCTGGATTACCTCTTTAATCTTTTCAAAGATAAAGGTCTTATCGGTCTTCCCAACGGGCGCGGAGAAGAAAAATTTCAATTTATGTATCCCACGGGGAGATTCAAGATATTTATTGGCGATTGCACGGGATACCGTGGAAGGGTTAACACCCAGCTGTTTGGCAAAATCAACGATGGTGATCGATTTAAGAAAGCCCTCACCCTTGAGGAAATAATCTTTTTGATATTCTAAAAGGGCGCGGATGATCTTAGTAAGAGTTACCCTTCTTTTTTCAATCGCCCGGATTAAATTGTACGCGGCTTTTAATTTCTGTTTGATGAATTCCGCATCTTCACTATTCTGATTTACCTTATCCAGATATTCTCGTTTAATCCTGATTCTCGGCATGTTCTCATCATTCAAGCGGACTCCCAAATCATTATCCTGCCAGAAAACAATAAAATCAGGATAAACATAGGGTGAATCCGCTGAGGAATACTGCAAACCAGGCTTGGGATCAAGTTTCATAATCACCGATCTTGCCTGATTTAGTCGGTTTTCATCAATATTCAATGCTGCCAGACATTCCCTGAAATTTCCGCTTCTCAGATTTTTTAAATAATCGCGCACCAGGATGTATTCTACTGAATCCGGTGGATAACCGAGTTGTTTTAACTGGATTAAAAGTGGTTCACGGACATCGCGCCAGGCACATCCCACTGGGTCAAAGAGTTGTATTTCTTTTCTTACTTTTTCAATCTCCTCCAGAGTATAGCCCTCGCGTGTTAGTTCTTCCGGAGCGATGGTCAAATAACCATCATCTTCGATATTGGAGATCAGCAACTCCGCAATTTCGAGTTCCCGACCGGTAAATTTCCGCTCTGCCTGGCGCATGAGATGGTCATATAGTTTGTCATTCTGCGCCGGGGTATTTTCAAAAAGATCCAGCTGTTCTTCCGTTGGTTCGTCTGCTGGCATGATATCTTCTCGCGCATAAAAATCAAGGAGCTCAAAATTTTCCTCCTGAGTGCTCCGGGCATTTGCACCTTCCTCCAAATCCGTTTCCAATTCCTCTTCAACCTCCTCAAGCAGAGGATTGGTATCAAGTTCCTGGCGGATTAATGCCTCTAACTCAATATTGGGCATCTCTAAGAGTTTTAAATAGTAAGTAAGCGTATGTATCAATCCCGGACTTAATTCCAAACCATGATAGAGACCTGAACCTTTTTTATTCATAAGATTACATTTATATTATAATTCGGGGTGATAAAAAGTCAAGGAAGAAGAATAACTTGACTTGGTGGTTAATCTGATTATACTTTCCCATGACAAAAAAGAGTAAAACGCAACCGGTAACCTTGAATTTCTTCGATGCCCACTGGGAAAAACTAACCCTGCTTTTTCTTTTTCTTCTTCCATTAATTTATTTCGCTCCATTTCTTTCACCAAACCGGATGATTGCGGGTTCGGATTATCTACTTGATGGTTATCCTTTTGAAAAGTATGCGCTGGAAAACGGTGGCTTTGTGTTCTGGTATCCCATGGTCTTTGGTGGTTTTCCAGCCCTCGGTGCACCGGTGGGTGGGCAGTTAGCACCCCTTGCCTGGTTAAAATTTCTCCTGCCACCTCAGATTGCTCATTGTGTAACATTCATCATCCTCTTTTTTATCGCGGGAGTTGGAATGTATCTCTACCTTAAAGCGCTCAATCTTTCAAAATACGCTGCCACATTGGGCGCCTTCGTATATCAATGGATCGGCAATCTTGCAACCACCCCTGAAGCCGGGCATACCGGCCGGGCCGCGAGCATCGCGATATTAGGCATAACCCTGTTCTTTCTCCATCAGGCTTTATCCACTCGGAAAATCAATTATTCTATTCTTCTCGCCATCGCCATCGCCTTTGCCTTTTATCAGGGACATTTCCAGATCACCTACTACAGTTTGATTTTGTTCATTGGCTATGTAATACACTTCCTTGTCACTCGACGCAAGGAATTACACAAAAGCGACTATCTCAAAATCATCGCCTACGGTGTTTTTTCAATCGTTCTCATTTTTTTCTTAATGGCGGTTATCTGGTTGCCGGTTTTGGGTGGAATGAAGGCTGTCGCCCGTGGCCTGGAGCGTGGTTATGAATATGCGGCGAGCTGGAGTCTACCGCCGATTGAAATATTCGACCTTCTGGTTCCCAACTTTTCCGGCGGCTTAGAAAACTACTGGAGTAAAAACCCTATGAAACTTCACACGGAATTTTTCGGGGTGGTAATATTGATATTTGCGTTATCGGGATTAATTTTCAATTGGAGAAAAAATTATCTTAAATTCTTTTTTATCACCGGTTTGATCGCTTTATTATATGCCTTTGGTAGTGCAACATTTGTTCATCGGTTATTCTACGAACTCGTCCCGGGCTTTAAATTGATGCGTGCACCCGGACTTGCCTTTTACCTTGTAGCATTCAGCACGATTGTAATCGGTGCTTTCGGTTTCGAAGAAATAATCATTAAAAAAAATCTTGATCAAAAACGTTTCATAATCAGCGGGATTATTATTCTTATCGCCTATCTGCTTATCTCATTTCTTATCGCTCCAGCAATCGCTGAAGCGGAAGCCGGGATAAAAATCAATTATTTCAAACGCAACCTCCCTTCCTATTATAATCAGGCATTCTTCACCCTGGTTATAACCATCTTAACCATCACCTTCGGTTACCTTTCCATAAAGAAAAAAATACCGGCGCCCACCACCACTTGCATATTTGTGGTGCTTACTTTATTCCATCAATTGCCGATCATGATAAAGTATCTGCCTTCCGGACCCGCACCCGAGATTTATTATCAGGCTGATGAAGTGGTAAATTTTTTGAAAAACGATAATTCGGTCTTTCGGGTCTTTCCTTTCCAGTATGGGACACGGGGTGAGCATGATCGTGATTCCTATCTATTATATCACAACATCCAGAGCGCCGGGGGTTATATTGCTAATCCAATTCAGCGCTATCAGGACTTAATCGGCGCAGGCATGAGTGTGATGTTCAATCCCCAGCATTTAATTCAATATCCGAAGTTTGTGGATATTTTAAATCTCAAATACATCGTTGCCCCGAATCTGCCCGAGGATCTCTCGGGATACGATCAAAACTCGCGGCGGATCATTCTTATGATAAAAGGTTATCTGGCGCGCTTCCGACCGGTATATAAAGGTTATCAATATACCATCTACCAGAATGATAGCGTTTTACCACGGGCGGTTATTCTTTTTGATTATGTAGTATTACCACCAGAAAATATCATTGATTACATGAAATCACCTTCCTTTAATCCCCGGGAATTACTAATCCTTGAAGACAGTCTCCCCTATCCACATCCCCCAAAAATACCGGCAATGGTAGAGGCGAAAATAAAAAAATATTCACCCAATCAGATAGTCATTGAAACCGATGCTCCCCAGCCCGGTTTTCTCTTATTGATTGATAACTGGCATCCAGACTGGCAAGTAATGGTGGATGGGAAAAAAGAAAAACTATTACGTGCCAATTATACATTCCGGGCGGTTTATCTCCCACCGGGTAAACATAATGTCGTCTTTGAGTACAAATCCCTTCCATTTATTATTGGAATGATAATCACGGTCACCACAATTGCAGCATTGTTAGGATTTTATGTCCCTTTCGGACTCTGGCGCCTGGCGGTGGAATATCGGGTCAAATCTGTCAGACCAACACCTAAATCTTCTTTGAAAAATAGTCAATAGTTAAATTTAATTATTGCATATTTGTCTACTTTGATTATAATTAATCAAGTCATTCTTCTTTTGGTGCCTAATGGCACATCGTACCT